>JADLHG010000030.1 GCA_020848905.1 Deltaproteobacteria bacterium | reverse complement strand
GCTCGTCCCGGTGCTCCAACACCAGCCGCACCGCGCGCTCCCGTACCTCTGGTGAAAACGTGCTCGGTCGTCCCATGTCTCCATCCTCTCAACAAATGGAGCCTCCAGGAAAGCCGGGGCGGTTCAAGAGCTTCGAGGGGTTGGGCGTGGGCGTCGGCGTGGGAGGGACATCCTGCCACGTCGCGCTGGTCCAGGTGCAGCGCGCGCCGGGCTCGATTTCGCGTCCGAGGGGGTTGCAGAAGCAACGGTTCGGGTTGGTGTTGCCGCAGCACTCGCCTTCGCCGCAGTAGTAGTCGCCGTAGCAGGTGTGGCTGACGTTACCGCTGCGGTTCAGGCCGCAGGGCCCGTAGACGGGGTTCGACGAGACCGTCGACGGAGCGGGCGGCGAGGCCAGGAGCGAGGAGTTGACCCTCAGGGCGCAGGCGCGCTGGGCCTCGCACGCGGATTGCGAGGCGTAGTTCTTGAAGTAGGGCGAGCCGTCGTAGATCGCGCGGTTGTCGTAATGGCAGGCCACGCCAGCCGCCCAGAGCTCCGTGTCGAAGTACCAGCCCCAGTCGGCGCGGTAGGAGCAGGTCCCCGCGACGCTGAGCTCCTGGCAGACGGGCGGCTGGTTCCGCTGGCACTCGGCCTCGAAGGTGAACGTGGCGCTCTGGGCCGTGCTGCAGGTGTTGTCGTCGCGACGCTCGACCGAGACGAAGGCCCACAGGCCGCCGGGTCGCTGGGCGCAGCTCGCCGCCGCGCAGCGCGCCGAGGAGGCAGCGCGCGTGGGCTGGGTGCCGCGGGAGGACGTCCCACTCTGTCCGCACGCGGCGAGGAACACGACCACGCTGGCGAGGTGCAACACACACGTATCCTGTCGACGCATTGGGGCCTTCCTCTCGCGGAGCGCGTCGTGCGCTGAAAAAACTGGTTGTTCTGGCGCGCGCTCAGCAAGTCCCGTACCGCTGGCGCAACGCGGCGAAAGGACGCCATGCGTCACGTGGGGCGGCGGTCGGGTCGCGAGACGCGTCGGGCGCGGGCTCGGCGAAGTGGCGAGGATCACGACGTAGGGCGCCGGCGTGGCAGAACGCGCCGGCCTCCGACGGCGCCGCGCCGAGGGGCACTTTCCGTCGAGAATCGTGCCCCGCCGCGTTGGAGGCGGCGGACGCGGTGAAGCGCGCCACCGTGGAAGGCGCTGCTGCCGGTCGATGGGCCGTTCGCGACCGAAGCGCGCGTCGGGTCCTCGAGGCGGTGTGTCGGTGTGTCGGTGTATTATGGGCCTGCTCCATGACCGTCGTCTCCCTCGGTGTCCTCGGCTACGTCGTGCTGCAGCTCGTGGTGGGGCTCGTCGTGTCGCGTCGGGTGCACACCGAGGAGGAGTACCTGGTGGCCGGGCGCTCGCTCGGGCCCGTGCTCACCACCGCGTCGCTCTTCGCCACCTGGTTTGGCGCCGAGACGTGCCTCGCCGCGGCCGGCGAGGTCTACCAGCGCGGACTCTATGGCGCGACCGCCGACCCGCTGGCCTACGGTGCGAGCCTCGTGCTCGTCGGACTCGTCTTCGCCGTCCCGCTCTGGCGCCGCAAGCTCACCACGCTGGCGGACCTCTTCGCCCAGCGCTACTCCGGCTCGGTGGAGCGGCTGGCGGCGCTCATCGCGATCCCGAGCTCCCTCATCTGGGCTGCAGCGCAGGTGCGCGGCTTCGGCCAGGTCCTCGCCTCGTCCTCGGCGCTCGAGGTGCACACGGCCATCGGCCTCTCGGCCGCGATCGTCGTCGTCTACACCGTGGCGGGGGGCCTGCTCGCCGACGCGGTGACCGACGTGGTGCAGGGGATCGCGCTGGCCGTCGGACTCATCGTGACCCTCGTGGTGGTGACGCTGAACCTCGGCGGACCGGCCTCGACGCTGGCCGCAGTGAGGCCGGCCCTCCTTCCCGCGGCCGCTACGCCCCCCGGGTGGCTCGAGGTCGTCAACCTGTGGGCGATACCCGTCTGCGGCTCGGTTCTCGCGCAGGAGCTCGTCTCGCGCCTCATCGCCAGCCGGTCGGCGAGGGTCGCGCGTGGCTCCGCGCTCGTGGCGGGTCCGCTCTACCTCCTCTTCGGTGCGATCCCCGTCTTCCTGGGTCTGCTCGGCTCGCGCCTGCTTCCCGGGATCACAGCGCCCGAGCAGGTCCTCATGCGCCTGGCCCAGGAGCACCTGCCCATCTGGGTCTACGTACTCTTCGCCGGGGCGCTCGTGTCGGCCATTCTCTCGACGGTGGATAGCTGCCTGCTGGCCGCCGCCGGGCTGCTCGCGCACAACGTGATCGTCCCGCTCAAGCCGGGCCTGAGCGACGCGGGGCGTTTGCGGCTGGCGCGCCTCGCAGTCGTGCTCTTCGGCGCCATCTCCTACTTCCTCGCGGTGCACGCCGACGGGATCTACCAGC
Organism: Deltaproteobacteria bacterium; assembly: GCA_020848905.1. Lineage (NCBI taxonomy): Bacteria > Pseudomonadati > Myxococcota > Myxococcia > Deltaproteobacteria bacterium. The sequence continues at coordinate 107,793 of JADLHG010000030.1, read as the reverse complement.
TCGTGAAGGATGCGTCGGCCTTCGGCAGCGCCGGAATCTTCGTCATCGGGCTCTTCGGGCTCTTCTCGCGCTTCGGTGGACCGCCGGCCGCCACCGCCTCGCTCGTGGTCGGGACGCTCGGCTGGTTCTCCGCGGCCTACTGGCTCAAGGTCCCGTACGCGTATCTGCTCTCGCTCGGGGGGGCGTTCGCGGCCTACCTCGTCGTCGGGTTCTTCGAGCGACGACCCGCGAACGAGCCCCTCGAGCGCTGACCGATCCCATGGCGCGCCGGACCCTACGGCACGCGCTCGCAGATCACGGTGTCGCGACCGGGGTCGGAGCAGGGGGCGTCGTTCCAGTAGCCGCGCAGGCTGGCGGTCGGCAGGTCGGGGGCCCACAGGACCACGCAGCTCTCGATGCCCTTGTCGTTGTTCGGCTCCCCTTTGGCCCAGCGGGTGTAGGTCGGCTTCTTGCCGCTCTCCCAGACGAAGTCGTTCAGGCCCGTTCCGTTGCGCCGTAGCCCGATGAAGGCCGCCCAGGAGTAGCGAGGGATGAGGTTGTAGATGAAAGTGTTCTCGGCCGCCGACTCGACGGATACCACCACGGCGCCCCTGCTCTTGCACACCTGCTTCGCCGCTGTGTAGTCGAGCCACTTGTAACCGAGGGCGCTGTAGCAATGCCCTCCGAAGGGGGTTTCCCCGTGCTGACAGGTGATCCCGCCGCCGGTGTCGGGCAGCGGCGGGGGCACGAGGTCCGTACCTCCGTCGGCGCGGGACCCGCCTCCGTCGAGACGATAGGGAGTGATGCCGTCGCGGGTCGGGGTCGGCGGCGGGCGGCGCGCGTCGGGCGGCGTATTCGAGAAATCGATCTCCCCTCCGCAGGCGGCCAGAGCCAGCAGCCCGAGCAGGAGCGAGCGCGATGCGGGGCGAGGCGAGGTCAGTCGTGACCGCCGGCTGGGGTCGCGGGTCGGAAGGCGCTCACCGCGCCATTCTGCCGAGGCTCGTGGTTTCCCGGCCTTCGGGCCGCACCGGTCCATGCCGTCAGCTCTCCTCCCCTCTAGGGTAGCAACGGGCGGGCCAGGCCGCATGTTTGGCGACGTGGGGGGCGACGATCGCCCGAGCCGGGCCGCGCCGGCCCCTTCCGACCCGGGGCTGCGCCGGATAGGGGTCAGCTCGCTACGCAGCGGGGACCCATCCCCCACCCGCGCTCGCCGGCGGCGTGAGCCAGGTTACGCTCCGAGGGCCCGCCACGGCGCGCAGTGGCCTGGGACCACACGCTTTCCCCTCCGCAGGCGTACGACGACGGTGGCCACGGCACATGGGTTGCTTCATTCAATAGGTCCAGCCGAGGAGTGACATGGGAACGGTGAAGGAGCTCTTGAGGGCGCGCAGGACGCAGTCGGTGCTCACGATCCCGGGAGACGCCACGGTGCTCGAGGCCGCGCGGCAGATGGCGCAGCACGAGCTCGGCGCGGTGGTGGTGGCCGAAGGGGAGGTTCCGGTCGGGCTCCTCACCGAGCGGGACGTGCTGGCGCGCGTCGTGGCGGTGGAGCGCGACGCCGGTGCCACGCCGGTCGCTGCGGTGATGTCGCGGCCGGTGCGCACGATCCGTCTCGGGGCGAGCATCGCCGAGGCGCGGCGCGCGATGGTGGCGGAGGGACGCCGGCACCTCGTCGTGGTGCGCGAGGACGGCGGGTTGGCGGGGGTCCTGTCGATGCGCGATCTGCTGCATCACGAGGTAGCGGAGCAGAAGCAGACGCTCGGGTTCCTCAAGGACTACTTCTTCGATTATTACCGTTAGGCGATTGATCGGCGGACGGCGCTCATTCCTCGTCGAGCGTCGCGCGCACGCGATGCAGTAGCTCGTTCGCGCGGAAGGGCTTCTGCACGAAGCGCGTCCCCGGCTCGAGCACGCCCCGATGCACGATGGATTCGTCCGGGTAGCCCGACATGTAGAGGACGCGCATGCGCGGCTGGAGGAGCCGCGCGCGGTCCGCCAGCTCGCGCCCCGTGATGCCGGGCATCACCAGATCGGTGAGCATGAGGTGGAGCGATCGATCGGGCTCTGCGCAGAGGGTCAGCGCCTCCTCGCCGCTCGCCGCTTCGAGCACCTGATACCCCTGGGCCTCGAGGAGGACGCGGGTGAGCTTGCGGACCTGCTCCTCGTCTTCGACCACCAGCACGAGCTCGCTGCCGCGACCGGCGGTCGGGGGTGAGCCGTCGCTCGCGGCAGCCGCCGCCGAGGGCGACAGCACGCGGGGCAGGTAGATCGAGAAGGTGGTGCCCTTGCCCGGCTCGCTCTCGACGACGATCTGCCCGCCGCTCTGGCGCACGATGCCGTAGACCGTGGCGAGGCCGAGGCCGGTCCCCTTTCCCTTCTCCTTGGTCGTGAAGAAGGGCTCGAACACGCGCGCGCGCGTCTCTGCGTTCATTCCCACGCCGGTGTCTTTCACACGAAGGAGCACGGCGCCTTCCAGGGCGAGTCCATCCGGCGCGATTCCCTCGAGCGGTGAGGGGCCCACGTTGCGCGTCTCGATGACGAGCTTTCCGCCGCCCGGCATGGCGTCCCGCGCGTTGACGGCCAGGTTCATCACCACCTGCTCGAGCTGGTGCGGGTCCACGCGGGTGGTGTGCAGTGCCGGCTCGAGGTCTACGGCGAAGTGGATGTCTTCTCCGATCACGCGCCGCAGCAGCCGTTCCGTGTTTCCGACGAGCTGATTCAGGTCGAGGATCTCGGGGGCCAGGATCTGTTTCCGGCTGAAGGCGAGGAGCTGGCTGGTCAGCGCCGCGGCGCGTTCGCCCGCCCGCTGGATCTCCTCGAGCTCGTCTCGAAGGCGCTCGGACTCGGGGCCTCGGGAGAGCGCGAGGTTGGCGTAGCCCAGGATCACGCTCAGGAGGTTGTTGAAGTCGTGCGCCACGCCGCCGGCGAGTCGCCCCACGGACTCCATCTTCTGGGCCTGGACGACCTGTTCCTCGAGGCGCTTCTGGTGGGTGAGGTCTACCCCGAGACCCACCACGCCGACCACCTCTCCGCGGGAGTTACGCAACGGCGCCGCGTGGACGTTCACCGTCACGCCGCGCCCGTCCTTGGTGGCACAGGGCATCTCGACCCCGGCCATTCCGGTGCTCTCTCCCGCGCGAAAGCGCCGCAGGCCCTCCCAGAAGAGCGGGCGAGTGGCTTCGGTCACGGTGGGCAGCAACTTGCCGAGAACCTCCTCGGCGGTCCAGCCGAAGAGGCGCTCGGCGGCCTTGTTCCAGAGCTTCACCTTTCCGTCGAGATCCAGGATATCGATCACGATCGGCGCGGCGTCGATGAGGGCCCGCAGCGTGTCGCTCGTCTCGCGCAGCGCCTCCTCCGTTCGTCGACGTCGCACGAACTGCCCGAGCTGGCGGCCGAGGTCGTCCATCATGTGCAGCATGAAGCTGTCGGGTTCGAGGGGCGCGGCGCTTAAGAGCTCGAGCACGCCGAGGAAGCGACCGTCGAGGACGAGGGGCGAGCCCAGCGCCGCGTGCAGGCCGGCCTCCGTACTCGCGCGGGCCCGCGGGCAATCGGGCAGCCCCGCGACGTCGGGGATCCACGTGGCGCGTCCCGAGGCCCAGACCTGCCCTGGCACCCCCACGCCGCGTTCGAAGCGGTGCCGGCGGCACGCGTCGGCGAAGGCCTCGAGCTCGGTCCCCGTAGAAGGCCAGAGCTGCGCGCAGCGCAGGCAGTCCAGCCCCTCCTCGGGCAGCCAGAGCGCGCCGAAGCGGAAGCCGAGCGTCTCGCAGAGGATCTGCAGGACGTCCCGGGCGGCGTCGTCGAGCGAGCTCGCCTCGGCGAGCGTGCGGGTGATGGCGAGCTGGGCTACGAGCCGTCGCTCGGCTCGCTTGCGTTCCTTGATCTCGCGGGTCCAGTTGGCCTGCTGGTCGGGCGTGGGGTCCTGCGCGCCGCGCAGCAGCCGAATGGTCTCGTGCGCCTCGGCGAGGAGGCGGCGGAGCTCAGCGACGTGGTGAGCCAGCGGCTCGTCGGTACTCATGAACGGAGGCTGTATCCATCATAGCGTCTTCGCGGAGCGACGGCGAGAGCGACGGGCGTGGATGAGCGCAGCGAAAAGCAGAAGCCCGATGGGAAGCGCCGTCGGAGAGGGCGCGTTCGCGACCGCGGCGCAACCGCCGACGGCCCTCTGCCCCGCAGGGCTCGCCTGGTCGGCGAGGGCCGGGTCCGTATCCTGCGACGCCGTGGGCGAGGGGGCCGAGGTCGCGGGTGCGGGGACGCTCCCCTGCGTGGGCATCGGCGTCTCGGCGCACTGGCCGCCGGGGGGCGTCGGCGTGACGGCGAAGGTCAGGCTGGCCTTCGGTCCGTACCACTCCGACAGCTCGCTGATGAGCTGCCACTCCGTGCGGTAGGTGCCGGGGGCGGTCGGCACGGCTCCTTCGATCGTGAAGCGCACCGTCTCGCCCGGGCGGACCTCCCGGTCGCTGGCCTGGTTCAGGCTGACGCGCGTCTCGCTGCTCAGCACCTCGCCGCCACGGTGACCGAGGCGCACCGCCTTGCCGGGGTCGGCGCCGCCCTGATCGGTCCAGGTCAGGGTCCCGGTGTTCTTCAGCTCCACCACGAGTCGCAGCTTCTGGCCGGGGCACACCGAGGCGGACGCGGCGCCCTGTCCGGCGAACGCCCCCTCGGCGCCCTGCCGGACGAGCTGCGCCGCCAGCGCGGGCGTGGTAGCGGGAGGCGGCGTGGTGGTGGGAGGCGGCGTGGTGGTGGGCGGCTGCGCGTCGTCGGTCGTGAGGTACTTGCGGCGGATGGCCTTGTGCTCGGGTCCGATAAAGCGCGTGGTGTTGACGATCCCGGTGCTCGGGTTGAGCGCTTCGTAGGTCTGCATCTTGCCCCACTTGTCGCCGCCCGCGTAGAGCAGCACGTGGTTGCCCGCGCTGCCATGCACGACCAGTCCGTCGCCCGGGAGGAGCTCGTCGCGCTTGATGCCCGTCCAGTGGGTCGTCTCGTTGTAGAAGTGATAGGTCGTGTAGGCGCGGGTGCAGGTCGTCGTGGGGGAGGCGTCGGGGACCTGCCAGACCTTGCCCATGTAACCGGAGCAGTCGGCGCCCTTCCAGCTCTTGTTGTTCGGGTCCCAGCAGCTCCCCCCCCAGACGTAGTTGCAGCCCACGCCGCTCGCCGCGCGGTCGATGATCTGCTTGCGCGACATCGTGGGGGGCGCGGCGGTCGCCACGCCGAGGAGCACGAGAGGAAGGCCGAAGGCCAGGGCCAGCGCACGGCGCGTCATGGGCGGCTCGCCTCTCGCGCGGCTGCGCTGAAGCGTCGCAGCGTGACGCCGTCGGGCGTGACGTGGAGCTGCACGACGGCGCCATCGGGAGCTACGGCCACCGGACGCGCGGGTTCGAGCGCCGTGGGGGGCGCGAGCTCGAGCTGACGAGGGGCGCTGCGGCCGTCGAGGACCACGAGGACCTGGCGCAGGCCGGCGGTCTCCGGGTCGGGCCCGCGCGCGACGACGATCACCACGAACAGCCGTCCCGCGGCGTCGGTCGTCACCTCGCGGATGGCGGTGATGGGGTGGGCGCTCTGCAGGTCGGCGAGCGGGCGAACGTGGCCGCGCTCGTCGAGCTCGCCCACCGTGAGATCGGTGCGGCCGGTGAGGGCCGCGACCAGCGGTCGGCGGGAAGAGCGCGTCGGCCGTCCGAGGACGGGGCGGAGCTGGGCGGTGGCGGGAACGGGGGCGCCGGCCCGAAGGAGCGGGACGCAGCGCAGCGGGTCGGCTTCGATCCAGAGATCGGGCGCGGCGGGCGAACCCGCCACGAGGAGAGCACCGGGGACGCGCGCGGCGGCCGGCACGGGGAGCGTGCGTCGGAGCTGACCGGTCGTCAGGTCCAGCGCGTGGACTTCGTAGCGGTCCGGGGCGCCGCTCGCGTGGGCCAGCACGAAGAGGTGCGCGCCGAGGGCGACGAGATCGCGGGGGTGACCGCCCGGCAGGGGCAGGGCGCGTTCGGGTCGCCCGCGCGGACTCAGCACGAGGACGCGACGGTTGGCCGCGTCCAGCACGAGGAGCTCGCCCCGGGGACCGAAAGCCAGGGCCGCCGGCCCGAGCCCCGCACCGTCGGGGTCGCGGCCGAGCTGGCCTGCCCCTCGACCCCAGCCGGTTCGCACGAGGAGCTCGCTGGCGGCCTGCGTGGCGTCGGCGCGCTCCGTGACGCGATGCGTAATCGACCGCGCGGCGACACGGTCCGCAGTGGCAGCGGCTGGGAAGCCGAGAGCCGCGAGCAGCCCGAGCCCGGCCACGAAGGTCCCCCACCATCGGGGGCGGCAGCCCGGCGCGGTCGCCGGGGAGAGTGAAATGGCCGGGTGCATGCGGCCTGGTTTAGCAGGATGCGTGCCGGCGGGCGGCCCGGGGAACGCGCACACGATATCAAGGCCTTGCCTGGCCTGACGGGCCTCCCGCGAGGTCTGGGCCCCCTCTTGCGCAGGCCCTGCCGCAGCCAGGTGACCCACCCAGGTTGGTGACCTTCGTCCCCAGCGGGGTCGTGGCCGGACCGAGCCAGCGGGGGCGGCCGCGCTGCCGGCGTCGCTACCGGCGTCGCTCGAGGTGCCTGAGCTCGGCCCGTGCGACGGCCAGCCCGCGGTCCACCGAGAGGGCCCGGCGGTAGTACGAGAGCGCCTTGTTCCGGCGCGACTGCGCGCGGTAGAGGCGGGCCAGCTCGAGGCAGCCGGTGGCCGAGGGCTCCCCAGCGTGGCACGCGGCGAGCAGCAAACCCTTCGCGCGGCGCAACTCGGGGTCTGCTCCCTTACGGAGCCAGCGGCCGAGGCGGGCGCGCGCCACTGCGGCCTGGCGCCGCTTGCCGTCTACGACGAGCTGCTGCAGCGCGGGCTGTCCGACGGCCCACACCTTGGTGTGCTGACCGAGCTGGCCGTAGATCTCGGCCACCTGCAGGCGCAGCTCCACGTCGTCCGGGCGCTGCGCGAGCGCTTGCTCGAAGAGCCGGTCCGCGCTCTCGAGCCGTCCTTGTGTGGCGTCGAGGTGACCGAGGGAGACGAGCGCGTCGGGAGAGCGCGCGGGGGTCGGCTCCGTCGGAGGTGGATTCGGGGCTGGAGTTGCAGCCGCCGCGGCTGCGGCGCGCGGGCCGGGCGGTGTGCCGCTGCGTTCGCCGGTTGCCGCGGGCTCGGGAACCGCGCGCGGCCCGGGCGCGCTCTCCAGCTCGAGGGAGGCGTTGCTCGCGGCGGGCGCCAGTCGCTCGGTGCGTAGCTGTCCGATGAGCAGTCCCGCGGCCAGGCTGGAGGCGGCCACGGCGACCGGTACGGCAATCCAGAGCCACGGAGGGCGTCGACGCGGGCGCACGAGCTCCGTCGGCAGCTCGGCGCTGGTTACCGGCTCCGCCGCGGGCATCGCCGCCTCGGGACCAGGCCGTGCGCTCTCCCGGCCGAGAGGCCTCGGCGTGGGGGTGCGGTCGGAGGGGGCGTGGCGAACCCGGAGCGCTGGATCGATCGGGCCTTCCGGGGTTGGGGCGTCGGCGCTCGGCACGCCGGCGCCAGGCACTCTGGCGCTCGGTGGCTGGGCAGCCGGAGAACGCTTCGCCTCGACGATCAGATCCCCGGAGGAGGAGACGCCGCGCGGCGCGGGCGCTCCGGGCTCCGCGCGACGCGGATACCAGGGCGCGCCGGTCCCCGTGCGGGACGCGACGTTGTCGCGTAGCTGGGACAGGTCCGCGGCGCTCAGGATCACCTGAGGCTCCGCCCCCGTCATGGACGGGGTCGGCGTACGTTCCGCCCCCAGCTGATGCCGTGGCCGTTCGGCCGTCATGTCCGTCAGGTCGAACAGCCGGTGGGCGGTCGTGCGGCGACCCACGGGCCGGATGGATTGGTCGAGCAGACCCGTGGTGCTCGAGAAGTGCGCCCGCGCCGCGTGCTCCTGCTCCACCTGCTGGCGGTTGAGCATGCCGAGGTCCACCAGCGCATCCCCGATGCGGCACTGGCGTCTCTCGGACTGCGCGAGGGCCACCGCGCGCTGGTGCTCGTCGATTAGCCCGCGGTGCACGAGCCAATCGCCAAAGCGCAGCGTCGAGCTGTCGGCTCGGTGATGAATCCGCATGTTTGGCTCCCTGACCCACCCGCGCCACTGCACCCGATGGGCCACATGCTAAGTGGCCAAGATGGAAGCCGTCTCTGCGCAGCGGGTGACCACCGGCCCTCCTGTTTTCAGCAGGTGGGCGGCAGCGCTAGCCAGGATCCGGACGTGGCGCGCCGCGGCGCCGGCGGCGGTGCCCTCCCGGGGAAGGATCCCGCATCGCACACGTCTTCCGCGTGGCTGCGCGGATCGCGGGCGCAGTACACTCGGCCCGTCTCGGGAGGCATCCATGGTGCGAGGTCAGGGATCGGAAGGCGCCTTCGCCGGAGGCCACAGCATCATGGGCCTCGAGGAGCTGGTCCTCGCGGTGGAGCCCGACGACCGGGTCGCGTATCTCAACTCGGCCATGGCGCGCCTGCTCGGGGTTTCCAGCCGTGAGGCGGCGCAGGGAATGGCGCTCGAGGCGCTCGATCGGGGACCGCTCGGCGAGGGGGTGCTCTGCGGCCTGGTGCGCGCCGCGCGGCAGTCCCCCGTGCCGGTGACCGTGGAACGACTCTGCCCGGGGCTGCCCGTCGAGGCGCTTCCCTCCTCGGGAGAGCCGCGACCGACGGGAGATCCGGTCCTGCGCCTCACCGCCGGCGCGCGCGCGGGGGCCGTGCACCTCGTGCTGCAGGACGTCACCCGGCAGCGCTGGCTCGAGGCCACCTTCTCGCGCTACGTCTCGCCCGCGGTGATCGAGCAGCTCGAGCGCATGGACTCCTCGGCCTGGCTGCGCATGTCGCGCCGCGAGGTGACCATCCTCTCGGCGGACCTGCGCGGCTTCAGCGGGCTCTGCCAGGAGCTGCACCCCGAGGAGGTGCAGGAGCTGGTGAACGCCTTTCTCGGCAACATGCTCGACTGCGTGGATCTCTTGCGTGGGACCGTCGAGAAGTTCGAAGGCGATGGGGTGATGGCCATCTTCGGCGCGCCCCTCGAGCAGCCGGATCACGCGCTCCGCGGCCTGGTCTGCGCGCTCGAGATGCAGCAACGGCAGCGGCGCTGGATCGGCGAGCGGCGCACGGCGGGACGGGCCGCGCCCGCGCTCGGCGTCGGGGTGAGCAGCGGCCCCGCGGTGGTCGGCAACGTCGGCACGCGCCAGCGCCTGCACTACACGGCGCTCGGCCACACGACCAACCTGAGCGCGCGCCTCTGCGGGCTGGCCGAGGGGGGCGAGGTGCTCACGAGTCCCGAGACGCGCGAAGAGGCGCTCCGCGCGATGGCCGATCCGCGCGTGCAGCTCCCGCGCTTGCCGCTGACCTTCACCAGCCGCGGCGAGCTCCGGTTGAAGAACCTGGCCGCGCCGGTCGAGGTTCTCGTCGTCGGGGGTTAGGCGGCCGGCCGCCTTAGCGCGGGTCCTGACTTAGCTCGTGGCCTTCAGTCGCTGAACGGGTCGAGCAGGTCGCCGCCCGCCACGCGCATTGCCGCGCGCGCACCGCCTTCCGAGGGACGCAACGCAGCCCGCGCCGGCCGCGCCGGCCGCGTGGGGCGCCGAGCCAGCGCGCGACGAACCGACGGGATGGACGCCGGCGCCGTCGTGCTGCCTCGCTCTGGATTCGCCGGCTGCGCCTCGGGGGCGTCCGGCTCGGCGGATTCGGTGATCTGGGGCGCGACGGGCGGGGGGGCCGCGAGGCGTATGGGCGCACGCACGGCAGGGGCCGCTGCGGCGACGCGCGCACGCGCCGCGTTCGACACGGCGTCCGGTCGCGCGCGGAGCAGCTGCCACGCGCTCACGCCGGCTCCTGCGACGAGCACGCAGCCGGCGAGGGCGCCGAGGAACGCGAGGGCGCGACGTCGAGCCTCCGGGGCCGAGCGTGCCGGCAGAGGTTCCAGCCCGAGGTGGAAGCGCTCGGTCGGCACCTGGCGCTGCGTCAACGGTGTCAACGGCGGCAGGGGCGGTGGCAGGGCCGGGAGCGGCATGGGCAGCGGCGGCGCCTGCCGCGGAGCATCGTCGGGGTCCGTCGACGCGAGAGCCAGGAAGCCAGGGCTCGAGCGCACGGGGATGCGCGTCGGTAGCGCCTCGGGGGGACGCGGCGCGGGGTCCCGCGGGCTCGGGTCTCGTGGGCCCGGGTCTCGCGGCGCACGCCCCGTGGCGGCCGGCGGCAACGTCGGTCTGGGCGGCAGGGCCTGCGTCCCGCATCGCCGCGAGCTCGTCACGACGAGGCCATACGAGAGGGCGGGGCTCGACGGCACGAAGGTGGCGAGCCGGTCGTCGGGGACGCCACATGCGAAGGTCGACCCGTCGGGGGCGAGGGTGCGAAGCTGATCCTCGGCCAGCGGCCCGGCGAAGCCCGCCTTCGCCGGCACGACCGTGCGCACGCGATCGGCCCCGAGAAAGGCCGTCGACCCTTCTCGTTGCTCCGGGGAGAGCAGGCTCGCCCGTCCCTCCGGAGTGACCGCGACGCCGCGTCCGTTGACTACGCGGTACTGTCGCTCGTGCGGGGCGCGGCGGAGTTCGACGAGGTCGCGCTCCGTGGTGAGGTCGGGGAGAGCGTCAGCAAAGGGGCGCTTTCGACCGTGGGCCACGAGAACACCTCCGCGAGGAAATCACGTTGCACGGGTCGGGCCACGAGGCGGGCGTGGCTCGTGCGGCGCGGAACTGACGGCCAGCGCTGCGCTTGGTGGATCCACTGGCCTCACGGGCCGGCGCACTTGGGGTCATGAGTCCCCATGCCGGATCCTCGGCCTTCACCGCCTCAGGTCCTCCCACATTGGATTACCGTGTGATCGTGTAACTATACAGACTTGACGGGCGGCGGAGGGCCCTAGCGCGTCGGTGAGCGGCGCGCGCGGCTCACGTCGGTCGCAGGGGCCAATCCGCCCGCAGCTGGGGTCATTAGTTCCCTCCTGCGGTCGGTCTCGCGCTGCAAAAAGTCGGCACCTCGTGCGGCCTCCGTCGCTATCATGGCCGCGACCATGACGAGCACTCGGCGCATGACCTCCTCGAGCTTTCGACGGTCGCGGTGTCTCCTCGTCGCGTGCGCGGCGCTCGGCGCGGCGTGCGGCGGGGGCGGTGCCGCGACGGATGGGCGAGCCGCCGCCGGCGACGGGGGAGCGCGCGCGGAAGGCGGGGTGCAGGTCCCGGCGGGGAGCTTCGGCGCGCACTGCGCGGTGCTCATCGAGCCCTGCACGAGTCCGCTCTTCTGTGCCGAGGCGCAGGCCGCGCGCGAGGGCTTCTGCACCAAGACCTGCGCCACGAAGGACGCGCCGTGCGCCGACGCGCCGGCCGGCACCCACGCGGTCTGTCTGACGGAGATCCAGACGCAGACCGGCCTGCTCTACGCCTGTCAGTTCCTCTGCCGCGTGCCGCAGCCGGGCGGAGCCGCCGCGACCTACGCCTGTCCGAAAGGCCTCCGCTGCCTCAACACGGGGGACCCGAGCGGCCGCTACGTCTGCCTCCAGTGAGCCGGAGTGCCGCGTCGTGGTGAGCGCCACCCCCCCCGGGCTTCCGCCGGCCGCCCCCGAGAGCTCCATCGCGCTGCACACGCGCGACGGGCTCGTCCTCGAGGCGCTCGAACATCGTCCCGCTCTGGAGCGCGCTCGCGGGCGCGTCGTGGTCTGCCATCCGCATCCGCTGCACGCGGGCACCATGCACAATAAGGTGGTGACGACGGTGGTGCGCGCGGCCGCCGCGCGAGACCTCGCGACGGTGCGCTTCAACTTTCGCGGCGTGGGAGGCAGCCAGGGGACCCACGACGAGGGTGCCGCCGAGCGGCTCGACGTGCTCGCCGCACTCGCGCGCGCCGACGAGCTTTCGGACCATCGGGGGATGCGCGTCCTGGCCGGCTACAGCTTCGGCTCGGCCGTCTCGTGCGCGGTGCTCGCGGGGGGCGAGCGCGTGGACCGGTTGCTCCTCGTCGCGCCGCCGCTCGACGTGCGAGCCGTGCCGCCTCCGCCGTTGCCCGCGGAGGGGCTGCTCCTCGTGGTGGCCGACGACGATCCTTTCTGCAGTGTGACGGCGGCCGAGCGCTTCGTCGCGAGCTACGGCGACGCCCGGGTGCGCCTGCAGCTCGTTCCGGGGGCGGGACACTTCTTTCACGGCCTGCTGCAGCCGCTGGCCGAGGCCGTGGGCGCGTTCCTCGGGCCGCGCGACGACGTGCTCAGTTAAGGAGCGTGGGCTCCCCGTCGCTGTCCTCGTCGTCCTCCTCGTCGTCGGTCTCGGCCAGAGGCCCGGCCTGATGGTGGGCCAGTCGCCAGCGCCCGTTCTCCAGGACGAAGAGGTTGGTCGCGATGAGCGTTCCCTCACCGGCCGTCTCGCGACAGACGACGTAGGCCGCGTCACCGCAGACGTGGATCGATTCGTGGCTGCAGACGATCTTGGGGGCCGAGGGGCTGGAGAGGATCGCGTCCCAGGCGGCCATCACCTGCTCGCGCCCGAGGAGCACGTCCCACCCCGGGTGGATGCACGCGACGGGAGCCTGCTCCGCCCAGACCAGATCCATCGCCTCGAGGTCGCGCTGGGCGAACGCCTCGTAGAAGGCTTCATTGGCGGCGAGGATGGCTTGTCGAGACATCGGTGCGGTTCCGTGCTCTCGCGCCGAGCCGAGCGGGCGAGTGTCGCGCACTCTACTTCCGCTCCCCCTGCCGCGCAACCGCTCCCTGATCCGTCGTTACGCGATGCGCCGCCGCCCCTTGGCTGAAGCGCGCGCGTGGGTCACACTCGTTGAATAGCGCTCCATGCACGGACTCGTCATCAAAGATGCGCCGCTCGAGGCGATCCTCGCCGGTGAGAAGACCTGGGAGATCCGCGGCAGCGCGACGACGCGCCGGGGCCTCATCGGGCTCATCCGCAGCGGCAGCGGCACGGTCACGGGCGTGTGCGAGCTCGTGGGCGTCCGGGGGCCCCTGTCCGTCGAGGAGCTGGCGGCGCACGCCTCCAACGCGGGGTTTCGCGCGACGCGCTTGCCCTACGCCCGAACGCACGCCTGGGTGCTGGCCGGCGCGAGGCGCCTTCTGCGGCCCGTGCCGTACCGTCATCCTCCCGGGGCCGTGATCTGGGTTCGGCTCGCCGACGAGGTGTCCGAGGCGGTGCAGGCGCAGCTCCACACCGTCCCGGCATCGTTTGCCCGAGGAGGTCGCGCATGAGGTTCTCGATCTGGAGCTCGCGCGCGATGCGCCTGGTTCTTGCCGCGCTGCTGGCCGGCGCGGCCGCGTGCACCGTGCAGAACCCGAACTTCGTGCCCGGCTCGGGAGGCGCGACCGACGGCAGCGCCGCGGCGGATCGTGGAGCGGGGTCCTCCGACCGAGGCACCACGACGCCCCCCGGCGAGTGCGACATCCTCATGCCCTCGTGTCTGACCTGCACCCCCGGCGTGACGGTGGCCATCTGCGACGGGCGCCTGTCCATCTCCTGCGGGTCCGACGGCCGGCCGGTGAGGCAGCTCTGTTCGGGAACCTGCAAGGACGGTCGTTGTCAGGGGGGCTGCACGAAGGTCGCCTTCTATCGCGACGCGGACGGCGACGGACACGGTGACCCCGACCGCTCGCAGCAGGCCTGCACGGCTCCGCCCGGGTTCGTGCAGAGCCGAGACGACTGCGACGACGACGACAACCTCGTCTTCCCGGGGCAGACCCGCTTCTTCGAGGAGCGCAGCAAGAACAACGACGACTTCGACTACAACTGCGACAACCGCGAGGAGGCGCGCAGCTCGACCATGATGGCCAAGTGCACCCAGAATGCGTGCACCTCGGAAGGCTGGATCGGCTTCGTCCCCGACTGCGGCGCCGAGGGGACCTACGGGCGCTGCACGAAGCCGCCGCAAGGCGGATGCACGCCTTCGACGACCACGGTGGTTCAGGCTTGCCGGTGAGCCGCCTCGCCCTCCGCGCCGCTCTCTGATCTTTCGACGAGCCTCCGACTTCCGAACGTTTCGGCCGTAGGTCGCCGCGTCATTGCGTCGTGATCTTCAGCTCGCGCCGCTGAGGGTGCGTGGTCTGGCCTTTGCTACCGCGTCGTGCGGACCCCTTACGAACAAGGAATGACGATGCGAATGTTTCGAGTTTCGAGCTGCGCCTTGGCCCTCGCCAGCCTCTTTCTTGCCGGGCCGGCCTTCGCGGTGCCGTGCGGTGCCATCGCGAAGGAAGGCTGCTGCGACGGCGAGACCATGAAGTGGTGCTCCTGCGGGATGCTGAAGACGAAGGACTGCAACGCGGCGCCCAACACGCCCAGCTGCGGGTGGGACGGCAAGTGGTACGCCTGCGGCACGAGCGGCGGCGCGGACCCGGCCAAGCTGTTTCCGAAGTCCTGCGGGCCGGCGAGCGATGCCGGGCCGGTGAAAGAAGCCGGCGTGGCGTCGACCTGCCCCGACGCGGGGGTCAGGGACGCGGGGGCCGGCTCCTGCGGCGCGATCACCTCGAAGGGCTGCTGCGCCGGTGAGACCGTGAAGTTCTGCAACAAGGGGAGCGTGCTCACCCGCGACTGCAACACCTCTGACGCGGGGCCCAAGTGCGGCTGGAGCGGTTCGAAGAACTACTACACCTGCGGTACGCCAGGGAGCGCCGACCCCGCGGGCAAGAACGCGATGAACTGCGACGTGGTGACCGATGGCGGCGTGAAGGCCGACGGCGCCGCGCCGACGCGCGACGGCGGCGTGCCGACGGCCGACTCCGGAGTCGCGGACGACAGCGGCGCGGGCGATGATGCCTCCACGACCGACGGAGGTTCGACCCCGACCGACGGAGGCGCCGCGGCTGGGGACGGCAGCGGCACGACCAAGAAGAAGGGCTGCGGCTGCGAGGTTACCGACACCCGCTCGGGCTCCGGTCTCGCGCTCCTCGTGCTCGCCCTGCTCGCCTTCCGTTTTCGCCGCGCGCGCCGCGCTTAGTACTCCCTCCTTCGCGGCGATCCACCGCTTCCCGTAGACCCTCGCGCAAAATCGGAAGCCACCTGCGTCGTCCGGTGGGCGAGAACCCGCAGGGTCCTGCGGGATCGCGAGTTGGTCCCACACTTGCTGGGGGCCGCGAGCATAACAAGTGGCGTCATCGTCGGCGACGCGCTCGGTGAAGCGTCCTCGACGAGACCTGACGAACGAACTGGCCCGCAACTCGGTGGAGTGGGCACGTCGTGGCGGCGAGAGTGCGCACGCGGACGGTGGTCGTGTGTCCGCGGTCCGGCTCGAGCGGTCGCAAGGAGGATGCGTGATGAGTCGATTCAAGGGATGGAGCTGGCTGGCCGTCGCCGCGGCGGTGGTCGCTGGCTGTGGCGAGGGTGCGGGGCCGGAGGACGTCGCCGCCGACCCGAACATCAACAACTCGTTCATCGTCGGGGCTCCGCAGGGCAAGGCGGACACCATCGGCACCAACCGCGCGAACATCACGATCAAGCGCGACGCGCTGGGCAAAGAATTCCTGCTGCAGAGCAACTGGATCTTCCCCTGGGGCGCCCCGATGTTCGGCGCGACGCAGAGCCGCATCGTCTACTTCAAGGAGGTCGGCCGCGAGCTGTTCATGCTCGAGGCGCCGAGCGACTACGCGCTCGACAAGAGCCAGGAAGTGGACATGAAGCTGGTGCTGGCCAAGTTCCCGATCGTGGCCCGTCCCTTCAACGATTTCCTGCGCAAGGAGATCACCTTCGACTTCAACCAGGGGATGGCCCAGATCTTCGTGGACTGGGACTGGTGGACCCCCGACTTCGACTATCCCGACCCGCTCCGCACCTTCGCCGTCCCCGTCGACGCGAGCTACATCGAGTCGGCGAAGGCCGACCGCGCCGACCGCGTGACCATCACGCAGGTGGGCAAGGCCAAGCACGAGTGGGGCAACTTCCCCTTCACGGTGAAGTACTACCTCTCGCCGTACCGCCCCGACCCGACCTACAAGCCCCTCGCGGCGCCGGCCACGATGGACGACATGGGCTTCTTCCAGGTGACGCCGAAGGCGGGCAAGAACGACCGGACCTACGTGTCGAAGGTGGCGCGTTTCCACCCCGAGAAGCAGACCACCTGGGCTCTCTCCACGAACACGCCGGTGCAGTTCCGCCAGGCGGTGCGTGACGGCGTGCTCTACTGGAACAAGGCGCTCGGTCGCGAGTTCTTCAAGGTAGTCGACGCGCCGGCCGGCGTCTCCGCGCCGAACCCCGACTACAACGTGATCCAGTGGGTGGATGCGCCGACCGTGGGCTTCGCCTACGCCGACGCGCAGATGGATCCGCGCACGGGTCAGGTCCTGCACGCGCAGGTCTTCCTGAGCTCCATCTTCGCCGTGTATGGCAAGGCGGACGCGCAGGCGCTCCTCCGTCGCCAGGAAGCCCACAAGCTCTCCGACCCGGTGTCGAAGTACCGCACCAAGCACCGCTGGGCCGGGCTGAAGGGCCTCGGCGCCCGCTTTCAGCACATCCGCGACGCGCGAGAGGTCTACGCTCTGGCGCGGCAGGCGCTCACCACGGGCGCGAGCGACGCGCAGGTCCTCGAGGCCGCCGCGAACGTGGTGCGCTCGGTCGTCGCGCACGAGGTGGGCCACTGCCTCGGCCTGCGGCACAACTTCGCGGCCTCGCAGGACGCGAACGCGGCGCCGGAGACCTTCGACAACCACATGACGAACTTCCTCAAGGGTCAGCCGACCCGCGCGGCCACGGCCATCCCGTCGTCCTCGGTGATGGACTACCTCACGGTGAGCGCGGACTTCGTGGCGGGTCAGCGCATCGCGCTCGGTCAGCCCGGCCTCGAGTACGACGTCCAGGCCGCGAGCGTGCTCTACAAGGGCGCGTCCGTGGTGCCCGGCAAGCACCCCATCTTCTGCAGCGACCTGCCCTCGGGCTGGGCCGGCCTCTTCGGGGCCTACCAGGACTGCCAGGCCTACGACGTGGGCCGTAACCCGATCGAGTTCGCCAAGTGGTACCGCAAGGAGATCCTCGACAACCTGGCCAGCCACTTCTTCGAGCAGTACGTCGGGGCGAAGTCCCCCACCCCCGGGGACCAGCCGGTGGCGCTGAACTACGTCGATCTGTACCCCAAGTACTACGCGATGGACGCCGTGACGCCGCTCTTTACCGCCTTCCGCGGCCTCACCACGGCGGCGAAGACCCTCGCCGTGCGCCGGACCTTCGGCGTGGCGAACGACGCCAACCAGAAGGAAGTGCTCCTGGCCGAGTACGCGGCGACGGCGAGCCGCCTCACCGCGAACGGCGGCTACGCCGGGGCCTTCGGCTGGATGCCCAAGGACTTCGCGGAGACCGCGGCGGCCAAGTTCGACAAGCTCGTCGCGGCGCACGGCACGACCACGGGCTTCTTCGACCAGAAGGTGAGCTTCAGCGACGCCGAGAAGACCCTGATGAAGGCGACCGCACGCGCGGCCTTCAAGAAGGTCGCCGAGCTCGGGACGCAGTACGACCTGACGCTGCTCGGCAACGGCCAGAATCCGTACGAGAGCGAGATCTTCATGCAGAACCCCTGGCTGATGGAGTACATGCAGCCGAGCGACTCGGGGAAGATCGCCGACCAGCCGATGACCAAGAAGCTGCCGGCGTACGCCGCGGAGCGGGTGGCCGACGTGCTCCTCTCCGAGACGGGCAAGAAGATCACGGGTGAGATCACCGTCACCGTCGAGCCCGCGCCGCCGGCCGAAGGGGAAGAGCCCCCGGCCGAGGCAGGTCCGACGGAGAAGAAGATCAAGGTCTCGCTGCCGGTCTACTTCTACCCGGTCGAGACGCGCGTGGTCGCTGCGGGCCTCTTCATGGGGATGCAGGCCGAGTTCGCCTACTACGGCAAGGTCGAGAAGAAGGCGCTCGACGAGAAGTACACCGACGCCATGAACGCCCTCTACGAGGGGACGGTCAAGGACCCGCACCTTCTCCCCTCGGCTCTCTCGCACTGGTTCGCGGACCGTGAGGCCGTGGAGGGCGCGCTCGGCGCCGACATGAGCGGCGGGATGCCCCCCGGCATGCCCCCGATGTAGCTCTTCCCTCCCGAGGCGGGGGGTTCCCGGTGGACCCCTCGCCTCTTTTTCCTTCCGCCTTACCGGCCCGCCCTACGGATCGAACCTGTAGCCCACCCCTCGTACCGTGAGCAGGTGACGCGGAGCCTCGGGGTCCTCCTCGATCTTCGCCCGGAGCCGGGCCACGAAGTTGTCCACCGTGCGGGGCGTGCCGTAGTGCTGGGGTCCCCAGACCGCGTGCATGAGCTGTTCGCGCGTGAAGACCACGGCCGGATGGGCGAGGAAGTAGCGCAGCAGGTCGAACTCGCGCGCCGTCATCTCCACCTCGCGGCCCCGCACGACCACGCGCCGCGAGGCGAGGTCCACCTCCAGGTCGGCGGGGAGCGCCACGCGCGGCTCGGCGGGCGGGGACTGGAGCTGGCGTCGTCGACGCAGGCCGGCGCGCACGCGCGCGAGGAGCTCCGCCAGGCCGAAGGGCTTGGTCAGGTAGTCGTCCGCGCCGAGGGAGAGCCCCAGCACCTTGTCCGCCTCGTGCCCCTTGGCCGAGAGCACGAGGATCGGCAGGTCCGGGTCGGCGGCGCGCACCTCCTCGATCACGCGGAAGCCGTCGAGCTTGGGGAGCATGATGTCCAGCACCACGAGATCGGGGTGGCGCTCGCGGATCGCGCGCAGCCCCTCCTCTCCGTCGCTCGCGCAGAAGACCTCGTACCCCTCGAGGCGCAGGTTCAGCTCGAGGCCTTGCTGGATCGACGGGTCGTCTTCGACGAGCAGGACCTTTTCCGCCATGGGGGGCTCTCTCAGCTCACCGCGGGGAGAGTGATCACGAAGATCGCCCCCCTCTCCGGGCGGCGGCAGAGCGCCACCGTGCCGCCGTGGGCCTGCACGATGTTCTCCACGATGGCCAGGCCGAGCCCGGTGCCGGGGACATTCCCGAGCTCGGCGTCGGGAGCGCGGTAGAACTTCTCGAAGATGCGGCGCTCGGCCACCTCGGGGACGCCCGGGCCGTTGTCTTCCACCTCGAGCTCGACGACCGGCCCGCGGCTCTGCGCGCGCAGGGTGATCTGCTTGTCGGCCCCGGTGTAGCGGTGCGCGTTCTGGAGCAGGTTCAGGAGCGCTTCGGTCATGGCCTGCAGGTTCACGTTCACGCGCGGGAGGTCGGGGGGGAGCTCGCAGGTCACGCGCGCGGGGGTGACGAGGAGCTGCGGGGCAAAGGCGTCGAGCGCCGATTCGACGAGGTCCTCGACGGTGTGCGGGGCCGTGGCGTAGCGGAGCTGGCCGGCCTCCATGCGGGCCCAGAGGAGCAGCCGGTCGATGAGCGTGGTGAGGCGCGCCGTCTCGGTGGCGATCACGTTCAGGCACTGGGCGGTCGTCTCGGGGCTCTCGACGCGCCCCATCTGCAGCGTCTCCACGAACATGCGGATGCTGGTGAGCGGGGTGCGGAGGTCGTGCGAGACCTTCGAGACGAAGTCGGTCTGCAGGCGCGCGATGCCGCGCTCTCGACGGACGTAGACCAGCGTCGCGATCACGCCCGCCACCAGCACGGCGGCAAAGCTCAGGATCAAGATGCCGAAAACCGTCTCGTGGGCCTTCTGGCCGAAGGCCAGCACCAGGATGCCGACCGACAGGATCAGCGCGCTCGGGGTGACGATGAAGATCAGCGCCAGCAGGCCGAGGCGGCGGAACTCCCCGGCTCTCGCCCGGCGCCTCGCACGAGGACGCGGCGCGGCAGGGGCGGGAGCAGGGGTGGGGGCGGCGGATACGCTCTCGGCCAAGGATTCGGTCACGGGCGCGCCGATCTCGGAGGGTCCCCGGACAGCCTCGGTCGGCCGGGGATCGCCGCCGTGCGGCAAGGACAAGGAATGATGAACCTGTGACACAACCGTGACATGCGCCCTCCCATAGTAAAGCCATGAGAGCGTTGCTTGTCTATCCGCGCTTCCCGCGCACGTACTGGGGCCAGGAATACACCCACGCCATCACCGGAAAGCGCGCGGTCTTGCCGCCGCTCGGGCTGCTCACGGTGGCCGCGCTGTGCCCCGCGCACTGGCGCCTGCGGCTCGTGGATCTGAACGTGGAGCCGCTGTCCGACGCCGACCTCGCCTGGAGCGACGTGGTGCTGCTCTCCGCCATGCGCGTGCAGCAGGAGTCGTTCCACGAGGTGGTGCGTCGCGCGCACGCGGCGGGGAAGCGCGTCGTGGCGGGGGGCCCGTACGTGACGACCGATCCCGAGGCGGCCCCCGAGGTGGATCATCTCGTGCTCGGCGAGGCGGAGGACCTTCTGCCGGGGTTTCTGGCCGCGCTCGAGGCGGGGGACGCGCCCGCTCGGGTGGGCCCGGCCGCCGCGCGGCCCGATCCGGCGAAGAGCCCGCCGCCGCGCTTCGACCTCCTCAAGGTCCAGCACTACACGGCGGTCGGGGTGCAGTTCTCCCGCGGGTGCCCCTTCAACTGCGAGTTCTGCGACATCATCGAGATCTTCGGTCGCGTGCCGCGGACCAAGTCGCCCGAGCAGTTCGTCGCGGAGCTCGACGCCGTGCGGGCTACCGGCTATCGCGGCGCGGTCTTCGTCGTCGACGACAACTTCATCGGCAACAAGGTCGCGGCGAAGCGCATGCTCGGTGCGCTTGGCACGTGGAGCCGGACGCACGCCTTTCCGTTCGATTTCTTCACCGAGGCCTCGGTCAACCTGGCCGGGGAGGACGCGCTCGTCGCGGCGCTCGTCGCGGCCGGCTTCTCCGCGGTCTTCCTCGGCATCGAGACGCCCTCGCGCGAGGCGCTCGCCGAGACGCACAAGCGGCAGAACCTGCACCTCGAGCTGGATCGCGCGGTGGAGAAGCTCGTCTCGAGCGGCCTGAACGTGATGGCCGGCTTCATCGTGGGCTTCGACGCCGACGACGCCCAGATCTTCGAGCGGCAGCACGAGTTCATCTCGCGCTCGCCGATCGCCATGGCCATGGTGGGGATGCTCACGGCGCTTCCTGGCACGCAGCTCTGGCGGCGGCTCAAGGCCGAGGGTCGGCTGCGCCACGTCAGCGAGGGGGGTAACCAGGGGCGGTCGAACTTCGTCACTCGGCTCCCCGAGGACGAGCTCGTGGCAGGTTACGAGCGCCTCCTCGCGCGGCTCTACGAACCGCGGGCCTACTTCGGCAGGGCGCTCCGGAGCCTCGAGCTCCAGCGCGGGGCGAAGGCGAGCCCCTATCGCCGGCCCCTCGGGTTCGCGGCGCGCGCGCTGGCCCTGTCGATCTGGAAGCAGGGGGTGCGCGGGAGCTACCGCGCCGAGTACTGGCGTTTCCTCGCGCAGGCGGCGCTGCTCGGCCGCCAGAGTTTCGCGCGCGGCATGGCCTTCGCCATCGCGGGGGAGCACATGATCCGCTTCACCGCGGAGGACGTGCTCCCGGCGCTGGCCTGCACGGGCGGACCCAGGGAGAGCGCGGTCGAAGAGGCGACGGCGAGCGCGGCGGCGACTACTTCGAGGCGGGCGGCTCGAGCGGCTGCTTCGCGAGGTAGCGCTTGGCCAGCGCCTCCACCTGCTCCTTCTTCTCTCCCGCCCCGAGCACAACCCACTGCTTCTTGACGTAGATGAGCGCGGCGTGGACGTCGTCCACGGCCTTCTCCCTCTCCCAGGACCAGATGTCGCAGTACACGATCCACGGGCCGCCGCGGCCCACGCTGGTGAGCTTCGAGAAGTCGGCCTTCAGGTACCACTTCTTGCGCGAGCCCTGGCCGAAGACCGCCTTGCCCGGTAGTCCCGAGCCGCCGACGAGGTTCTTCTCGTAGCCCGCGGGGAACCAGTGGGCCTTGAAGACCTTCTCGTTCGGCGTGCGCAGGGCGCCTTCCATGGCGGTGAAGATGCGCTGCATCCCGGCCACGTCCGGGTCGCTGGCGCGAGTGGGCGAGGGTGCGACGATGGTGACGAGCGCCGCACTGGCGGCGAGGATGGATCCAGCCAAGCGAGTATCGAGCATGAAGACCTCCATGGGGCCCGGTCATAGCATGGCTCCGGAGGGTTCACGTAGCGCGATAGCGAACCGGTCGGGCAAGCCTGGCCGCGTGTCCCTCGGTCACGGCGCGCTTCAGCCAGGTCGTGAGCTGGGGCTTCGTCAGCTCGAGCGCCGCGAGCAGCGCAGCCTCGGTGAGCGGCCCATCGGCGGTGAGGGCGCGTAGCCGGGAGAGGAAGAAGGCGTAGAAGGAGTCGGGTGGAGGGGCCTCTGTAGGCGGCGGGCGGGGCGGCGCCTCGGGCTTCGGGGCCACCGCTCGGGGTCGGAGGTCGAGCTCCACCTGAGCGGGTGCGAGGGCGACGGTGCGCGGCGTGCGCTCCCCAGTCGAAGGGGAGGCGACGGGTGCGGCGTTGGCAGGGGCCTCCGACGACGCGGCGAAGAGCGCTGCGAGGTCGAGCTCGCCGTCGGGAAGCGGCCGTGCTCCGCGCCCCAGCAGCGCCGCGTTGCCCGGCGGCGTATCGCCGGTGCGCCGCACCCAGAGCGGCACCCAGCGGTGCTTGAGGTCTTCGAGCGCGCCGGCCCAGGTGCCGCCCTTGCCCTCGGTGGAGGTGACGACCACAGCGGCTTCGGCGAGCGCGTAGATGTACTTGTTGCGCCCCATCGCGTTGCCCACCTCGAAACCGGTCTCGGGGCCGAAGGGAGAGACCAGCACGAGGTTCTTCGCGAGAAGCCCCTGGCGAAATCGCGCCGAGGTGGCGGACTTCAGCAGGTCGTCCGCCAGCACGCCGACGACGGTGCCCTCGCGGTCCAGCGCGCCGAGCATGGCGGCCTCGTCGATGCCGCGCGCGCCGCCGGAGACGATCGAGTGCCCCTGGGCGGCGGCGGTGCGCCCGAGCTCGGTGGCGAAACCGAGCTCCTCGGCCGTGGCGTTGCGCGAACCCACCACGGCGAGCCCCCCCTTGTCGAGGAGCTCGCGCTTGCCGCAGCCGAAGAGCACGGGTGGAGTCGCGTTCTGGAAGTGCTTCTTGAGGCGCGACGGATAGGCCGTGTCGCCGCGCGTGAGCACCCAGATCCCCGCCCGCGCCCAGCGCTCCGAGGCCAGGCCGAGCGCCGCGCCCCGTCCGAGCAGAAAGCCCACGCGCTCGGGGCCGATGCTCTGGTCGGAGAAGCCGTCGAGCCGCCCTGTGGGGTCGGCCTCGAGCAGGTCCTCGGGGCGAAGCCCGCGTTCGTGCAGCCAGAGCGCGAAGCGGCCCCACTCCGTCGGGGAGAGGGGCCGGGGCTCCGTCGGGCCGGGCTTGCCGAAGCGCGCGGTGAGGAGCAGCACCGCCTGCGTCTGGGGCCCGAGGGTCATCTCAGTCTCCGGTGCTCGTCGAGGCCAGCGCCACGGGCAAGACCGGGCCGCTCCCCGCGCGTCGGAGCAGCGCCGCGATCACCGTCAGGGTCCAGCCCGAGTCCACGATATCGTCTACCAGAAGGACGGGGCCCGGGGGAATGCCCTCTTCGACGGCGAAGACCCCGTCGAGGTTTTGGCACTGCTGGAAGCGATTCTGCTGCTCCTTCTGCGGCGCGTTGTCCCGCACCTTGCGCACGGCGGGCACGAAGGGCAGGCCGAGTCGCGCGGCCAGCCGGCGTGCGAAGTCGGGGACGAGCTCGGGGTGCCGCTGCGATGGGACGCAGGTGAGCCACAGGGGCTCCGGGCACGGCCTCCAACGTGTCGCGATCATCTCCGCCGTGGCATCCACGAGCCCAGCGCCGAAGTGGCCGGCCGCCTTCTCGTCAGCCACCACCTGACCCCATCCCGAATCGCGCCACCGACTGAGCACCCGCCCCTCCTCGGGCAGCAGGTGTGGCGGGATACGTCTGGAGAACCCATATTTCGGCAACGTCCCTCCGTCGAGCTCCTCCCGTGCAACGAAGGGGAAGTCACGTCGCGTGAGGAAACGTGCGGCGTCCTCCTTTGGCACCGCTTCGCTCGCGCCACGGACCACCGGCCGGCCCGTGCAATTCGCGCACCGACCACAGTCGGCGGCGCTCGGATCATCCAGCGCACGAGCGAGAAACCTCATCAGACACTCTTTGGTGTCGAGGTAGCGCTGAACCTCGCGCCATTCCGCCTCGCGGCGAGCCCTGATGTGTCGAACGTATTCCTCGTCGAGCCTGTACTCGACGGGAAGGCGCCTCCATTGGCCGTCCACCTTCATCAGGGGGGCCGACTCGAGGGCCTCGAGGAAGCGCAGCGTGTATCTTAGGCGCGTCTCCTTGAGGTTGGTGCTGCGAAGGAGGCCCTCCTCGCCGAGTCCATCGCACGCGTCGAGCGCGTCGAGCACGGTTTGCACCTCGCCGTCCTTCGGGAAGGCGGCGTCGCGGAAGTAGGCGTTCGTCTTTTCGTCCTCCGGCGACGAGAGCAAGACCCCGACGGCGCGCTCGAGAGCTCGTCCGGCTCGTCCGACCTGCTGGTAGTAGGAGACGAGCGAACCGGGGGCTTGGAGGTGAATCACGAACCCGAGGTCTGGCTTGTCGAACCCCATGCCCAGGGCCGTCGTACAGACCAAGGCCTTGACGCGGTTCTCGAGGAGCATCCGTTCCAGTTGGACGCGGTGGTCGGCCTTTCTGCGGCCGGAAGAGTCCTCGACGCCGGCATGGTAGGGCCGTGCGTCGATGCCTCTCTGCTGAAGCCACGTCGACGCTTCCTCGGCGAGTCGCTTGGTCAGCACGTAGATGATGCCCGCGCCCTCCAGGCCCGGCAGATATTTCGCGAGCCAGGTGAGGCAGGCGGCCTGGTCCGGGAGGCGAAGGTTCTGCAGGGCCAGGCTATTGCGCACCAGGGAGCCCCGCTGGATGCCGATGCCCCCCAGTTGGGTCACGACGTCGTCGATGACGCGCTGGTTGGCGGTGGCCGTGGTGCCCAGGACCGCGACCTGGGGCGTCATGTGTTGCAGGACCCTGACGATGCGCCGGTAGTCGGGACGGAAGTCGTGTCCCCAGTCGGAGATGCAGTGCGCCTCGTCGACGACGAGCATGCCGACGTTCCGTGCCACCGGTTCGAGGGTCTCCCGCACGAAGGCGTCGTTGCTCAGACGCTCGGGCGAGATGAGGAGGGCGTCGACCTGATTCGCACGCAGGGCGCGCTGGATCGCCGGCCAGTCCTGGCGGTTGGCGGAATTGACGGTACGGGCGCGCAGCCCCAGTCGTTTCGCCGCCTCGAGTTGGTTGCGCATGAGCGCAAGCAGGGGCGAGATGATGATCGTTGGTCCACGCCCTCGGTTGCGCAGCAGCCGCGTGGCGATGAAGTAGACGCTGCTCTTGCCCCAGCCCGTGCGCTCGACCACGAGCAGTCGCTCGCGCCGGTTGACCAGGCGGTCGATGGCTTCCCACTGACCTGGGCGAAAGTCCGCTTCCGGATTAGCCAGGGCCTGTCGCAGGATCTCCCGTCCTTCCAGCCGATCTCGTGCGAGCTTGCTCACGCGCCTTGTCCCCCCCTTCGTTGCCCTGCGATGGCATCGCGGTCCCCGGGCTCTATTCCAGACCGCACCCGGTCGGGTAGCAGACGCTGGAGCCCGCGAGAATCTGACAGGGGGTCAGGTCCTTTCTGCGGCGCGCCGCTTGGCCCTGGGCCGCACTCCCTACCTCTGGTAGCATGAGCCGCCG
Source organism: Deltaproteobacteria bacterium (assembly GCA_020848905.1). NCBI lineage: Bacteria > Pseudomonadati > Myxococcota > Myxococcia > Deltaproteobacteria bacterium. Next base: position 82,275 of record JADLHG010000030.1, on the reverse strand, counting down.
GAACAGCCCATCGGCTTCGCCAGACAGGGGGATGCATCCCGACCCGCAGCAGACCGGAGAAGACTTCGTCAACGAAGCGCGGCGGCGGAGCGAGCGGCGCCAAGGCCCAGGTCTGGGCCGTGCTCGGTCGACCGGACGGAGAGGGCGTGGAGGGCGATCCCACGCCGGGGGTCAGGGTGCGCTGGACGACGCCCCGCTCGCCGTACACCTGGCTCCGCGAGGACCTGGTGCTGGTCTGCGACGGTCCGCGGGAGCCGAAGGTGGTCGCCGTCGCCGAGCTCGCCGGGGTGGAGGGCATCGGCCCGCGCGGGCACTTCATCTTCTATCTGCGCCGACGGACGGGGCAGCTCGCGCGACCCGTGGCACTGGGGGTGCCCGTGCCGACACGGAGCGGCGTGGGCACTGTCGTGCGCGTTGGTCCCGTCAAGGCGAAGGCCCTGCTGGCGGCCATCGCGAAGCAGAACCCGAGCGCCGGGGAGGAGCTCGAGCGCGCGGCCGAGGCGAAGCAGCTCGCGGAGCGGGCCGAGCGGGAGGCGAAACGGGGCCTCGTGCGCCGCCGGATGGAAGCGCGAGCGGCCGCGAAGCGCATCCGGACTGTCGAATACGGGGACGCGTCGATGCTGCGCGAGGGGCCGAACGTCGCCCCCGGCCGAGGGATCGCCACGCTCAGCGTCCGGCAGCCGTGGGCCTGGGCCATACTGCACGCCGGCAAGGACGTGGAGAACCGCGCTATGAACTGCACGCGGCGGGGCCGGATTGCCCTTCACGCCTCGGCCGCGCCGCCCAGCCTCGAGGCGCTCGAGGAGTGCGAGGCCCTGTGCGGGCTCCACGTTCCCGACGAGCTGCCCCTCGGTTGCATCGTTGGTACCGTGGAGGTCGTCGGCACGAGCCAGGCCTCGCCTTCGCCCTGGGCCATCCACGGCGCCTGGCACTGGCAGCTCGCGGCCCCGCGCGTCCTCGAGGAGCCGCTCCCCGCCAAGGGCGCCGTGGGCTGGTGGTTCTTCGATGCGGTGGCAAAGAAGCGGGGGTAGGGGAGGGGAGGTCGCCACAAGCCAGCTCGACCGCCTGATCGCAGAATAGACACTCGACAGCATATTCACCATAGTTCATAATCATCCCATGGTCGAGGTGCTGGTCACCGACGAGTTCGTCGGCTGGTTCGAGACCCTCGACGATGCAGACGGCCGCGCGGTGAAGCGGTGCGTGGACCTACTCGAGCAGCGTGGCGTGGCGCTCGGCCATCCCCATGCGAGCGCGATCAATGGAAGCCGCTACGCGCTCCGTGAGCTGCGCATTCAGTCCGGAGGCCGTCCGTTGCGCGTGCTCTACGCTTTCGACCCGAGGCGAAATGCGGTGCTGATCATCGGTGGTGACAAGACGGGTGACGGTCGCTTCTACGAAAGGATGGTTCCGCGGGCGGAAAACATCTGGGCGCAGTACCTGGCCGAGCAGGCCGCAGGGCTGCACGACGAGGAGGATTGAGCATGCCGAGCAAGCCGAAGCGCTGGAAGGACGTCAGAGCGCGTCTCGACGCGCGGCTGACCCCGGCCCAGGTCGCCGAGGATGAGCAGTGGGTGGAACGAGCGTCGCTGGAGCTGGACCTGCGCGAGGTTCGCGAGCTCCTCGGCATCACCCAGGAGGAGCTCGCGCAGAGGGTCAAGACCACCCAGTCCGAGCTCTCCCGCCTCGAGCGCCGCGAGGACAAGCGCCTCTCGACCCTGCGCCGCTACGTCGAGGCCCTGGGTGGTGAGCTCGAGGTGACGATCCGCTTCGGCAACAAGATGGTGCGGCTGAGCGGTCGGTAGGGCTCTTCCCCGCTCAGCGGTTCTTCTTGCGCGCCTTGCTGGTCGCCGTGCGCTTCCCCTTCTTCTTTGCCCGCGCCTTTGCGCCCGGCGCGGCCTTCTTCGGGGCGCGCGGTGGCTCGCCGAACGAGGGCAGGCCGAAGGAAACCGGCAACGGCCTGGACTCGATCGCTCGCATCCACGCCTGCAACCCGGCCTCGGTGCTCGTGTCGTAGCCCGCGTCGCGGCCCGCCACGACGAGGGACTTCCCCATGCCAAAGTTGCTCGAGTCCGACAGCGCGGCCTCAAGCTTGGCCACGGCCTTGCCTCCGAGCACGCGCAGGCAGGCCTCGGCTTGCGGCAGCTCGAGCTCACGCTTGAGGAAGGCGTAGAACGCCCGGCTCTGCTCGATGGTCGATCGCGCGGCCTCCGCCTCGATCAATACCTTGCGTGGGATGATAGCGAAGACAATCTCCCGCAGCTCGCTTGGCCCGAGCGTCGCGATCGTGGCGCCGAAGTGGTCCGCGCCGAAGTCCATGATCATGCGGCACGCGCCGAGCTCGGTGAGTGACGCCGCCTCGGGAGACGCCGCGAAGCTCCGCATGAGCTCGTCCTCGAGTGGGCCCAGCGCGTCGGGATCGAGCTCCTCTCCGTCCTGGTCGAGCGCTCGTAGCGCGGCGAGCACGTCGTACGGGGGCCGCAGCTCCGTGGCCACCCGCTCGTACGGCGCCTGCAGCGTGACCTCGAGCTCGCCGACGTGGGTTCGAACGGAGAGGGTTTGGGCAAAGGGCCCGTCGCCGTCCCACGCCGCGTCGAGGGCCTCCCTGGCGCCGAGCACCTCGGTCAAGGCGAGCGCGAGCGCCTCTGCAAGCGTCAGCTCCTCGGCGGTGGTCGGGCGCACGACGAGATCCTCGTCGACCGCGACGAGCCACGGGTAGGCGTCTGCGGCGGCGACCTCCCAGCCGTGCTCCGCGATCTCCTTGCGCAGCGCCGGGCTGAGCTCCGCCCCGCGCTCGAAGTTGAGCGCGACGTGCGGAGGCAACGCGGGCTCGTCGCCCTCCTCGATGGCGTCGGCCGCGTCGACAAAAGCTTCGTAGTCGTCGAGGTCCGCGAAGAGGACCAGCCCGAGATGGTGCCCCATCTGGCCGATGACGGAGACCACCGCCCCGCGCACGCCGAGCGCCTCGATCGTCAGGCGGAAGAGGCTATTGTCGCCCGGCACGATCTCCCAGGGCTTCGCGCGAAACAAGGCCGCCGCGGCGCGGAAGAACGAGGCCACGTGGTCGGGCCCGACCTTGGGCGACAGGTACGATGTCTCGTCGTCGGCGTCCGCCGCCAGCGCCTCCCGCAGCGAGGCGAGCGCCGCGTCGATCTCCGGCGTCGGTGCGCACACCACCTCGAGCGTCGGGTGCCCCGCGCGGAGCGCTGCTGCAAGCTCGGGCGAGGCGACGCGCACGCGGGACGGGGCGCGCGCCGGCCCCCACATCGGGCGCTCGATTGTGTCGCGCAGTATGTCGGCAGCCCGCGCGAGGAGCGTCCCGGGCTTGCCGGCCCGGTGGCCGAGCATGGCCCCGTCGGCGTTCATCCAGAAGAGCGCCTCGGGTCGGTACGGCTCGCCCTCGCCCGTCACGTACGCCGGCATCGAGACGATGCCCCCCACCCACTCGATGCCCCTGCGCCGCGTGTTGGTCGCCATCGGCTTCGCCCTCCCGACGTGGGCGCGAGCCTAACGCTGGGGCGGCAGGGAACACCAGGGTCTCTGAGGTCGTGGCGCTCTCGAGGTCGCGGCCAGGCGGGGGCACTACTCAGTAGTCGTAACCCGACTCGTAGTCGTGGGTGTCCCAGTCGAGCTCGCCGCTCCCGAGGCCCTCGGGGGCCAGGTCGTCCTGGTCCGGATGGCCGTCGTCCCAGTCGTCCCCGCCGACCCCGTCGTCGCTGTCCTCGGAGAGCACGTTACCGTCACGGTCGAGGCGCGCGAACTCCCACTCCCCGTCGACGCCGTCGTCCTCGTCGGCACCGGCGTCCTCGAGCGCGCGCACGATCGAGCGGGCGTCCGTCGCCGACCAGCCCGGAAGCCGTCGACCGCGGAACGCCGCCCGCTCGGCGCGTGTCTCGAGCTCGGCCTGCGCGTCCAGCTCGGCCTCCCAGCTCATGGCCGCCTCGATCTCCCAGAGCTCGAGCCCGTCCACCTCGCCCTCGACCCGCGTCTCCTCCAGCCCCTCGAAGGAGATGGAGATCAGCGATGCCGCCGCGTCCATCCAGCTCGGCGGCTCCGCCGCGGCCAGTCCCTCCGCCGCGCGCAGCAGCCCAAAGAGTCCCAGCTCATCGCCGACCACGTCCTCCTCCAGCCCCTCCGGCGCCACCGTCGCGCGATCGCGCACGTCCACCACAGGCGGCTCCGCGCCCATCCACGCTGCCTCGTAGAAACCTCGATGCATGGCGTCACCTCCTCCGTCGAGCGGCCGCCTCGGCGGCGGCAGTGGTTGATCGAGGGTGAAGACGCTCCGAGGGCCGGGAATCTGACAGGGCGGTTGCGTACGAAGATGGCACGGGTGGCTGGCGCCGTTCGAAGGCCGTCGGCGCCGCGCGAAGGTCAGTCGCACGAGTTGGCGAGTGAGAGCTCGGCCCGGGTCCTCTTCTGGGCCTCGACGGTCACCGTGACCTTGCGCAGACCCGGCAGACAGGTGTCGCGGTAATCGGAGCTCGACGTGTCGTTCGCCCCGGCGTTCGCGTTGTCGTCGAGGAACGCGCGCACGTCCGTCGAGCCCGCGGCGAGGCAGCCGAGGTCTACGCTGAAAGACGCGCTCGTCGGTTTCAAATCGGAGCTCGGCAGGACCTTCCGGGCGAGGACGGAGGTGCCCTGCGTCGCGCTCACGATCAACGGGCCCACGCCATCTACCTCCGTCGGCCACACCTTCCAGGGGAAGTTGGACTCGTCGGCGAGCCGCGTGACCACCGCCAGGAGGCAGCCCTCCGAGGGGCCGCACGTGCAGCCGGAGGGTGCCGAGGTGTCCCCGGGGCTCCGATCCAGCGCGGGGCGCCCGTCGCCGGGGGACCTGCCGTCCACGGTTCGGCTGTCGCCCGAGGGGAGACTTCCGTCGGGCGAGGGACTGCTCGAGGACCCGCATCCTGGGCCCAGGGCGAAGAGCGGCAGGAGCAGAAGAGACCCGATACCGGCACGCACGCGCATGTCGCCCTCCTTGTGATCGATGGACCGTACCGCATCGAGGCGGCGCCACCGCTGATACCGGCACGCCCGCCCTTGGCAGTCGCTCGAGGAGACGTATCTTTACGTCAAGACCGTGGGCGGCGCTATCGCCGAGGAGGCTGAGACATGGTACCCGGACAGGATCTTCAAGGTCGCACGGCGGCGCAGCCAACCCCGGCGGCCGCGGCCAGGGCCATCGAGGGCATCTACCAGGCCCCCAGCCTCCACTGGGTGGGCGACGGGTTTCGCGTCGCCGGCTATTTCTCGGCGATACCGGACGCGGTCCGCAAGCTGGACCCGTTTCTCTTGCTCGACTACCACCCGACGTACGAATACCCGCCGGCGGTGCGCCCGCGGGGCGTCGGTGTGCATCCGCATCGCGGGTTCGAGACCGTGACGCTGGCCTTTCAGGGGAGCGTCGCGCACCACGACAGCACCGGCGCCGGCGGCGTGATCGGGCCCGGCGACGTCCAGTGGATGACCGCGGCCTCGGGCATCCTCCACAAGGAACACCACGAGGCCGGCTGGGCGAAGCACGGCGGCCCGTTCCAGATGGCGCAGCTCTGGGTGAACCTGCCCCGGGCGCACAAGATGGACGCGCCGCACTACCAGGCCATCGCCGCCGACCGGATGGGCCAGGTCGCGCTGCCCAACGACGCCGGCCAGGTGCGAATCATCGCGGGCGAATTCCAGGGCGCCAAGGGACCGGCGAAGACCTACACGCCGATGAGCGTGCTCGACGTCCGCCTGAACGCCGGGGGCACGGTCGAGCTCCCGTTCCCGGCCCGCCAGAATGTTGGGCTGCTGGTGATGCAGGGTGAGCTCACGGTCAACGGCGCGGCGAAGGCGACCATGCACGACTTCGTTGTCTTCGAGAACCAGGGCGACCGGATCGTCGTCGAGGCGGGCCCCGAGGCCCAGCTCCTGGTCCTCGGGGGAGAGCCGATCGGCGAGCCGGTGGTGCAGTACGGGCCCTTCGTCATGAACAGCCGGCGGGAGATCGAGCAGGCGATCCACGACTTCAACAGCGGGAAGTTCGGGGACCTCGAGGACTGATGGAGGAGACGGCCATGACGTCGGGCAGCTCGCGCCGGACGGCGTCGGAGCTCCTCAAGCTGCGGCGGTGGAACGCGGAGCTACCGCTTCGGGTGCGGCGGAGGAGCAGGCGGCAGGCCCGGCGTGCAGCTCGCCACGAACTCCTGCGTCGTGCTCGCCCCCTGCGCGTCGGTCACGCGGGCGCGGACCACGGCCGGGGTGGGCTCGCCTCCTTCTACCAGGGAGGGACAGTCCACGGTCCAGATCACCTCGCTCGTCGTGGCGGTCGTCGTGGGCGTCGCGAGTGTGCCGCCCGTGGCCGACCAGGCGAAGGTGAGGGCCTGTCCCTCGGGATCTCGGGCCTGCACTCGGAAGGTCATGGTCGTGCCCACCACGCCCGTCGTCGCCGACTGGTAGGCAAGCTCGATCTCCGGCGCGACGTTCGGCGTCGGGGCCGGGCCCACCTCGATCGTGATCGCCCCGCTCGTGCTCCCGCCGGCTCCGTCGCTCACCGCCACGCTCAGGGTGCACCGCCGGCCCGCCGGCGCCACCGCCGGCGCCGTCCAGGTCGGGCTCGGGCTGGAGGGCACATCGAAGGTCCCCGCGCACGCGCCTCCCCCGTCGCTCCAGGCGAACTGGAGCGCGGCCTGCTCGGGATCGAACGCGCTCGTCGAAAGGCTCACTACGCCGCCCCCGTCCACGCGGCCGGGCGTCGCGACGAGCTGGCTCAGGACCGGCCAGGTATTCAGCGTGGCCACCACCAGCGCTCCGCCACGTGCTCGCGACTGGCTCACGGTGATCGCGAAGCCAAGCGACCGCGTGCCGCCGCGCCCGTCGCTCACCTGCACGGTGAGCTGCGCCGCACCCTCGGTCGCGGGCGCAGTCCAGACGGGATCCTGCACCGCCGCATCGTCAAAGCTGCCGAGGGTCGCACTCCAGTCGTAGACCAGCACGTCTCCGGCGTCGTCATCGCGGGCCGAGAGATCGATCGTCACGGTCTGTCCCGGCGCCACCGCCTCGGACGAGAGCACAAGCCCATGGATGATCGGCACGCGGTTGGCAAAGGGGGGCGGAGGCGTCACCTGCTGGAGGACCAGCATTACCGTCGCGGTGCGCCCGGGCTCGATCAGCACCCCGCTCAGCTTTCCGCCGTAGACGCGCGCGCCGCCCGCGTCGAAGGCATCTCCCGCGAAGGTCCGAGCCGTGCCGGCGGGAATGCCGCTGATCGTCCCCGTCCACTGTCCGGAGCTGAGGGTGAGGTCCTGCACGATCGGCGTGGGGATCCCGGGCCCCGAGATCGTCACCGCCACACGGCGTACGTCCGCGGCCGAGAGCTTGGGCGTCACGACGTGGATCGTGCCGCTCTCGACCGTCCCCTTGCCGCAGCCCGCGCCCAAGCCCACGAGGGCTCCGACTAGACCCCAGACTCGCATCCCGCTTCTGCTTCCCATCGCCAGCCTCTACTTCGTTTCTCGGGTTACAGCTTCCGTCAGTTCTAGAACTAAACGTCTAAAAAACTAGGGCCCGCAGCTCGTGACGCCGAAGACATGCCGGCTGGCGCCTCCCGCCGGGTCGCGCGCCTCGAGCGTGATCGCATGCTGGCAACCCTGCGTCGGCGCCCTCCAGCGCACCTCGCTGCGTCCCGTCGTCTCGACCGGCACCTCGAGGGTTCCCCCCGAGGCACTCCACGCGAAGGTCACCCCCTGTCCCTCGGGGTCCACGGCCTCGCCCAAGAGCCGCACCGTATCCCCGGGTGCGACGAGTTCGCGCGACTGGTAGACGCTCGTGAAGCGCGGTGCGACGTTCACCCCCGCCGGGCCGCCGACGGCCACCACCACCGCGGCCCTCCCCGTGCCGCCGCGACCATCGTCCACGGTCACCTCCAGCCGGCAGGTCCTCACGGCTGGCGCCACCAAGGGTGCGGTCCAGTTCGGGTTACGTAGCGCGGCGCTGTCGAAGGCCCCGCCGCAGCCGCTGTCGGTCCAGAGGAACGAGAGCGCGTCCCCGTCGGCGTCGCTCACGAACAGCGTGATGGCGGTGCTCCCGCCCGGCTCGACGCGCGAGGGGCGCGGAGAGATCGCGCTCACGACCGGCCAGGTGTTGAGGCTGACCCGGACCTCCGCCCCGCCGCGGGCGAAGCTCGCCCCGACGGAGAGGGACAGGTCGAGCGCGCTCACCCCGCCGCGGCCGTCGCTCACCTGCACCGTGAGGGTGACCGGCCCCTCCGTCGCGGGCGCGGTGTAGACGGGCCTGCTCGAGCCCGGCTGATCGAAGCTCCCGGCGGTGGCGGACCAGGCATAGCTCAGGGTGTCAGCCGGGTCCGGGTCGTGCGCCGTGACCGCGAGGCCCACGCTGCCCCCGGGCACGACCCCGCTCGCCGAGGCCAGAAGGCCGTCGATTACGGGGGCGCTGTTCTCGAACGGCGGAGGTGGGGTGGTCTGCTGGAGCACGAGCGCGACGGTCACCGTGGCGTCGGCGACGATCGTCACCCCGCCGAGCTGTCCGGCGTAGAGCCTCGCTCCCTGCGCATCGAAGCCCTCGGCGGCGAAGGTCCGGTTCGTCCCGGCGGGGATCTGGGCCATCCGCCCGCGGTAGGCGCTGCCGTCCCAGGAGAGGTCCGTGACGAGCGGTGCGGCGATCCCGGCTCCCGTGACCGAGAGCGTAACGCGAGCGAGAGGCGCCCCGCCGAGCGCCGCGCGGTGGACTCGCAGCTCGGCCCCGCCAAAGGGCGCCGCCGGGCCGCAGCTCACAAGGAGCACCAGCAGCGCCGCCCGTCCCCGTATGGGATTAGTTCTAGAATGTACATTCTGCATCGTCGGCGCTCGTCCTTGCATCGCGCGCATCAGGTCCTCCGCAAGAGCGCCTAGGGCGCCACGCTCCAGAGCTCGGTGCCGACGAAGCCGTCGTTGGCCGCGAAGTAGAGCCGGCCGTTGGCCGCCTTGAGCTGGGTCGGCGAGCTGCCGCTGGGACCCGGGTAGAGATCCCAGACGAGCTTGGTCCCCGCGCTCGTGCCGTCGGTCCGCCAGAGCTCCGTGCCGTGAATCCCGTCGTCGGCGGGGAAGAAGTAGCTGCCCCCCAGCACCGCCACGGAGCCCGTGGACGAGGCCACGGATCCACTCACGCCGGGGTTGAGGTCCTTGATGAGCAGCGTCCCTGCAGGAGTGCCGTCCGAGACCCACGGCTCGCGCCCGTGGACCCCGTCGTCGGCCGTGAAGACCAGCGTCCCGCCGACCGCGGCGAGGTGCCCAGGGTACGAGCTCGCGGCGCCGGCGTTGAGGTCCGCGACCGGCGTGGTCCCGGCGACGGTCCCATCGCTGACCCAGAGCTCCGTGCCCCGCGTGCTGTCGGTGGCGGTGAAGAAGACACGGCTTCCGACCGGGGTCAGCGCCTTCGCTTCGCCCACGCCCGCGGGAGTGAGGCGCTGCAACGTGCTGAAGGTGGCAGTACCGTCTCTCGCGTAGAGTCCCGTGCCGAGCGGGACGAGAAGTCGCCCTGCCGCAGCCACCATCGGCTGGCCCGTGCTCTGCAGGCCTAGCCCCGTGAGCTGGCTCACCACCGAGGTTCCGGCGGCGGTCCCGTCGCTGCGCCACAGGTTGACGGTGTAGGTCGAGCTATCGTAGGCGATGAAATAGACGCCACCGTTCAGCTCGGTGAAGGCTCCAAGCGAGAAAGAGCCCGAACCGGCCTTGAGATCCTTGACCAGCACGGTGCCTTCTGCCGTACCGTCGCTCCGCCAGAGCTCCGTCCCATTCACGCCGTCGTCCGCGGCGAAGTAGACCAGACCGCCCGAGGCGATCCAGCGAGAGTAGGGGTACAGCCCGGTGACCGACGAGCCCGACCCCGGCTTGACGTCCTTGAGCCGCGTCGTGCCCGCTGCCGTGCCGTTCGTGCTCCACGGCTCGTACCCGAGTCCGCTTGCGACGTCGTTCCCCGCGAAGAGCACCTGCGAGCCAAGGGCCACGAACGAGTCCGCAAAGAGGCCACTATCTGCGCTGCCCGGATTGAGGTCCGCGACGACGACCGTGCCTCCGCTCGTGCCATCGGTGCGGCGGAGCTCGTAGCCCTCGGCATCGCTCGCCGCCGCGAAGTAGAGGAACCCTCCCGCCTCGAGCAGAGGCCTCGGGTAACTTGTGGAGGTCGAGGGCCTGAACACGCGCGGGATGCGCGTCCCGGCGGGAGTGCCGTCGGTGACCCAGAGCTCCTGGCTCGATGCCGCGTACCCCGTGAGGTAGAGCAGCCCTCCTGGCCCGGAGCCATGGAGCGACGGGCCGCGGATGGCCAGACCCGAGCGTGGGTCCACGATGGGCGTCGTGCCGGCCGCGGTGCCGTCGGTGCGATAGAGCACGCAGTTCACCGTGGCATCGCGGGCTCCGAAGTAGAGGAAGCCGCCATGCGCGAATGGCCGGGGCGGGGGATTGGTGCTCCCCCACGAGAGGCTCTGGCTGGTGACCTGCTGCGTGCCCGCCGTCGTCCCGTCGCTCCGCCAGAGGGTCCAGTCCCCGCCGCCCGACGAAGCATAGGACGGGAAGTAGATCCGGCCACCGAAAGGCACGAGATCGTATTCGCGCGCGACGGGATAGCCCGTGTTTGGCCACGATCCGATAGAGGTCAGGCGGACCGTCCCCGCGGCTGTGCCGTCGCTCTTCCAGAGCTCCTTGACCACCGCGTTAGAGGCACCGCTTCCGCTCGTCCAAACGATCATGTAGAGGGTGCTCCCGGCGACCTTCAGGAGCTCGGGGCCGTAGCCGTTGAAGGTCCTGACCGCGACCGTGCCCGCCGCCGTGCCGTCGCTGCGCCACAGCCCGCAGGCGCTCGCCTCGCAGGCCCGGAAGTAGAGTGCGCCGCCGAAGACCGTGAGACCGCTCGGGGCGGTGTAGTTTGCCCCGCCCGCGAAGGACTTCACGAGCGTCGTACCCCCGAGCGTACCGTCGCTCCGCCAGAGCGCGCGGCCGAGCACCGCGTCGGTGGCGGCGAAGTAGAGCGCCCCGTTGAAGACCACGAGGTCGGTAGGGGCGCCATCGCCCACGCCCGGATTGAGGTCCTTGACGAGGTAGGTCCCGTCGGAGGTCCCGTCGCTGCGCCAGAGCTCGCTCCCGCTCGAGGGGTCCCTGGCCGAGAAGTAGAGCACGCCGTTCAGCAGCGTGAGGTAGGAGGGCCTGCCGCTGGTGAAGTGATACTGAGTCAACGAAGGCTCCACTCCCGGATAGAGGTCCTTGACCCGCGCCGTGCCTGCGGCGGTCCCGTCAGTCTTCCAGAGCTCGAGGTCCCCGTCGGCCCCACCACCCGAGAAGTAGACCGTGTCCCCCACCGCCACGGCGTAGCGGGAGGGGTTGTTCGCCGCGTCTTCGGGCAGCGAGAGGGTGGCGAGCGCCTCCGTGTCGAAGGCCCCGCCGGCGGACCGCAGGAGCGTTCCGCTCGCGCTCCATGGACTGAACACGGCCAGATAGCTCTGCGCGGCGACGCCCGGCGACGCGGCCGAGGGGCAGGTATTGCTGTAGTTCGGAGCATCGGGCGTGTCGAAGTTCTTCAGCAGCGCTGGAGCCACCGTGCTCCCCAGGCAGGTGGTGTGACCGTTGCAGCTCGGCTCCCCGCAGTCCACGAGGCCGTTGCCGTTGTCGTCGACCCCGTTGGCGCAGCTTTCCGGTGGAGGCAGCGAGCAGCGGTAGGTGTCGAAGTTGCACCCGAGGCAGCTCAGAGTGCCGCCGAAGTAGCCGAGCTGGACGCAGCCCGTTCCGCCGAGGTCGCTGCCGTCGCACTGCTCTCCCGCCTCGCGCACGCCGTTGCCGCAGCTCGCGCAGGAAGAGAGAGGGAAGTCGAAGCGCGCGCTCGCGCCCACCGAGTCTCTCGCCTCCACAGTGACCGTCGCCACGCACCCCGCCTGGGGAGCGGTCCAGGTCACCTCGCTCGTGCCGCGGCTCTCGGTCGCCGCGGAGAAGGTCCCCTGGCTCGCGCTCCAGGTGAAGGCGATCGGCTGCCCCTCGGGGTCGGTGGCCGCCGCGCGAAAGAGGATCGCACCGCCCGGCGTCACGCCCCGCGCCGACTGGAAGAGGCTCGTGAAGGTCGGGGGCAGGTTCACCACCACCGTGCCGATCGGCACGGCCAGCGCCCCGGTGGCGCTGCCGCCGCGACCGTCGGTGACCGTGACCGAGAGCGTGCAGCTCGTGCCCGCGGGAGCCGTCCAGCTCGGGTTCTGCGCGGTCACGGCGCTGAAGCTGCCCGTGCAGGCGCCCTGCGTCCAGGCGAAGGAGAGCGGATCGCCGTCGGCGTCGAGCACGCTCAGGGCGAGCGTGGTCGCCGAGCCGGGCGCGACCGGGGTGGGGCTCGAGGTGAGCCCGCCGATCACCGGCCAGGTGTTCACGGTGACCTGCACGTCCGCGCCTCCCGCGCCCCCCGAGGTCGTCACCGTGACCGTGAAGCTTGCCGAGGCCGTGGCCCCCTTCGGGTCGCTCACGGCCAGGGTGAGCTGCAGGTCTCCCTCGGTCGCGGGCGCGGTGAAGACCGTGCTCGCCGCTCCGGGCGCGCTGAAGCTCCCCGCGGGTACACTCCAGGCGAAGGTGAGCGGATCGCCGTCGGCGTCGATCGCCGTGGCCGAGAGCTCGACCGTCTTGCCGGGCCCGACGAGAACGCGAGAGGCGGAGAGCGACAGGATCTCGGGCACGCGGTTGGCGAAGACCGAGGCCGGAGCCGTCTGCTGGAGCAGGATCGTCACCGCCGCGCGGGCGCCGTCCACGATGGTCACGCCCGTGGCCTCGCCGCGGTAGAGCTCGTCGCCGTTCGCGCCGCGGGCCGACGCGGCGAAGGTCCGCCCTGGGCCGGCGGGGAGCTCGTCGATCAAACCACGCCACGTTCCTTGCGCCGGGTCCAGGTCGTACACGATCGGCGCGCCGATCCCGTCACCCGTGACGGTCACCGTGACGCGCGCCACCTCGGCCGCGGAGAGCTTGCCCAGCCTGACCTGGATCGCCGCGCTCCCCTGGCCCACGCCGCGGCAGCCGAGTGCGACGAGGAGCCCTGCGAGCACGAGGAAGGAAGGAATGCGCAACACGAGCGAGGTGCGGATCATGGGGTCGCTCCACCGACGATCGAGAGGAGCGTGCCGCCCCCGCCGACCACGAGCGCCTCGCCCGAGGCGCCGCCGAAGATGCCGAAGAGGTCCTGAGTGGTGCCGGAGGGCACACGCGAGAGCGTCGAGCCGTCGAAGCGCAAGAGCGTCCCCGCGGCCCCGGCCATCCAGACGTCGTTTGGCCCGCTGCCCCAGACGGCGTGGAGGTCGGCCGTGGTGCCGCTCGCGACGCTGGTCCAGCTCCCCCCGTCGAAGCGCAGCACCGTGCCACCCGTGCCGACGGCCCAGACGTCGTTCGCCGCGCTGCCCCAGATGCTCGTCAGGCGCAGGGCCTTCGGGCCCGTGCGCGCCGTGGCGAAGCCCGTGAGGCCTCCGCGCAGGATCGTCCCCTCGGCCCCGACGGCCCAGACCTCTGTCGGGCCCGCCCAGAGGCCAGCGAGGGCCTTGGCCGTGGAGGTCGGGATGCGGGTCCAGCTCCCCCCGTCGAAGCGGAGCACCACTCCGGCGTCGCCCGCCGCCCACAGGTCGCTCGGCCCGGTGCCCGAGAGAGCCCGCAGACTGCCCGGGACGGGAGCCGGCCAGACGGCCCACTGCCAGCCACCGAAGCGCAGGAGCGTCCCGGAGTCCCCGACCACCCAGGCCTCGGCCGCGCTGCTCCCGAAGGCCGCGCGCAGTAGGGTCGTCACCGGCGACGGCACGCTCGCCGCCCCCGCGGCGGTGAGGCGCACGATCGCGCCCCCCTGGCCGACGGCCCACCGCGTGGAGGCGCTGCCGCCCACGCCCTGAAGCGCGCGCGTCGTCGGCGAGGACAGCCCAAGGAGGGCGCGGCAACCCGACAGGTCGAAGCCGCAGGTCGTGCCACAGCCGAGCCGCCCGACCACGAAGCCCTGGCTCGCGCAGCTCTGTCCTCCGAGGAGCGGGCCATCGCAGCTCTCACCGCTCTGCAAGGACCCGTCGCCGCAGGTCGGACAGCGCACCGAGAAGCGCCAGCTCGTCGCCGCGCCGGCCAGGTCCCGCGCGGTCGCGGTCACGACATGCCCGCAGCCTCCCGTGGGCGCTTGCCAGGTGACCTCGCTCCCCTGGGCGGACTCGGTCGGCGCGGTGAGGGTGCCTGCAGAGGCGCTCCAGCCGACGGAGACCGGCCCCCCTTCCGGGTCGCGCGCCGCGAGGCGCAGCACGATGGATTCGCCGCTCGCGGCTACCTCGCGCGACTGATAGGCGCTCGCAACCTCGGGCGCGCGGTTCGCGCTCGGCGGCTGCCCGACGGAGATCGTGACCGCGGCCTCGTTCTGACCACCCAGGCCGTCCGCTATTTGCGCTCGCAGCGTGCAGCGTCCGCTCGCCGGGGCCTGTGCCGGCGCCGCCCACGAGGGCGCGAGCCCTGCCCCGAGAAAGCTTCCTCCGCAGTTGTCGCTCCAGAGCACGTTCAGCGGGTCGCCGTCGGGGTCCGAGGCCACGAGCTGGACGCTCGCCGATCCCCCCGGCTCGAGCGCGGCCGGCTCGACCGTCAGGCGGCTCGCGATCGGCCAGGTATTGAGGCGCGCCGTGACCGCTGCCGAGCCGCGGCCCCCGACGGCCAGCGTGACGCCGAGGTTGGAGGTGAAGAGTCCGCCGTGGCGTACCGAGAGGCTCAGCTCGAGCGCGTCACGGTCCTGCGGCAGGAGCCACCGCGTGGACGTGCTCCCCGGGCTCTCGAGCAGCCCCGCGCTTGCGCGCCACTCCACGGTCTCTGGCCCCTCCGACGACGGTCGTCCGAGTGCGCGCACGAAGACCGCTTCGCCTGGCCCGGGTCGTGCCGGTGCGAGCAGCAGGCCGCCCAGTGGCGAGGCGTTCCGGGGGAACTCGCCCGGCGCGTCGATGGGCAAGATGAGCAAGGCCTCCTGGTCGGAGTCGAGCGCGAACGGTCCCACGAGTCCGCAGGCGAGCTCGCTGCCCGCTTGCCCAACCACGCAGGACTCGACGATCAGGGCCTCCCGCAAGGGAAGGCGCTCGAGGCGCGCCGCGAAGGGCGGCTGCGTGAGCTCCCCGCGCTGCACCACCCTCCTCGCGGTGCTCGTGGTCCGCGCAAGGAACCGCAGCCCCGTGGCCGAGGAGAGAAGAGCTGTCGCGGGGGCGGCGCTGAGCTCCAGGGTCCCGTCCTGCGCGCTCGCCTGGCAGGCCAGCTGGCAAAGGCCGAGCAGAGGGACCCCGAGGATGGTCCATGCCGCCCGAGTCCGCGTCGCCTGTCTTCCCTCGGCAGGCGGCGCCCACACGTTGAACCTCCACCCATCCACGCGGCGTCCTCCTCACTTCGTGGCGCGCGCGATAGGGGAGCAAGGCACGGACCATTGATCTGCTGCACCAACCTTCAGTCAAGTCGTGCAGGTCCGACCAAGCGTGCGAGAGCCCTCCTCTCATGACCGAAGGAAAGTCGTTCGGATCGTTCGAATCTCGGTGCATCCGGCGCTCGCCCGCGCGCGGACGCATCGACGCCGGTCTTCATTGATATCGATACGAAGAACAGCCCATGCGACGCGCCGTTCGCCGAGCCGGCCTCGGTCTAGGTACCCCTCGCCCCGCCCTGCCTACCCCCGGGGAAGGCTCCGTAGGCCACCCCGCGTAGGACGCTACGGGGTGGGGCTGCACGAAGGGAGCCGAGATGGATCGCGTGGCAGGTGTGTTTGGGGCGGTTGCGCTGTTGGTCCTTGTCGCCGGGTCGCCGACCGGGGCCGCGGAAGCTCCCGCCCCGGCTGCGGGCGCGAGGGTGGGCGCGAGCGGGAGCCCGGGCGGGAACGGGAACGTAAGCGCGAACGCGAACGCTGGTTCGTTTTCGGCCGGCGCGATCCTGGTCGAGACGCCGGCGGGACGGGTGGCGCTCGAGAGGCCCGGGCTTCAGCAGCTCGGCGGCCGGGCTTTTCTCGTGGGCCAGACGATCGACGCGCCGGAGCTGGGGACGGGCCTCGGCGCGCGCCGCACGGTCTGGCTCGCGCTCGAGCAGGTGCTGCGCTTCACGGAGTTCGACAGTGCGGCCCAGCTCCGGAAGGCGCTCGTGGCTGACGGACCCGCGGTACGCGAGGAGGTGGAGGTGGAAGAGGGCGGCACCTGGTGGCGTGCGCAGGTCCTCGAGGTGCGCCGCGGGCAGTACAAGATTCACTACGTCGGCTGGGGGCCGGAGTTCGACACCTGGGTCACGAAGAATCGCATTCGCCGCCTGCCGCGCGCCTCTCAGTAGCCCAACTGGTCCGACCGTTTCTCGACGGAAAACCCCCCTCCGGGCGTGAACGCTCCGCCGCGGCCAGGCAACCAACCCGCGTCCCGTCGAACGCTGTTTCCGCCAAGCCCCGGAGAGGTCTGCCATGCTGACATCCCCTCGCTCGTTCTTGCCGCTGCTCTGCCTGACGGCGGCCGCGCCCCTCGCGTGTGCTCCCGACGAGCTGGCCGCGCCTCCGTCCGCGGCGTCCGTTGCGCGTCGTGCGCTTCCGATCATCAACGGTCGCGATTGCAGCACGCAGGAGTACTCGTCGGCGGTCGGGTTGATCGCGGAGCTGACGCTCTCGATGGAGGGCCAGACCGTGACCGTGCCGATGCTGATCTGCTCGGGGACGCTCATCGCCCCCGACGTGGTGCTGACCGCGGCGCACTGCGTGGGGGACGAGCTGCCGCTGCCGAAAGAGGTGACGGTGACGAAGGCCGAGTACTACGTGAGCTTCCAGGCCGACCTCTCCGCGCTCGGTGGAGGCGCGGCCGCGGGCCTCGCCGGCCTGCCGAAGGATGCGATCCGCGTGACGAGCCGGCACGTGAACCCCGGCTACGGAGCCGCGGGCGGCAACGAGAGCGGGGGTCTCGGCAACGTGGGGGATCTGGGGCTCGTCTTCCTCGCGAAGCCGGTCACGGCGGTGCGGCCCGCGGTGGTCATCTCCGCCGCAGAGGCGAAGCAACTTGTGCGCGGCGCGCCCGTCGGTATCGCGGGCTGGGGCATGCAGACGCCGGGTGCGGATCCGCTGGGCGGCGGCCCTGGCGGCGGCCCTGGTGGCGATCCCGGCCAGGACGAGCCCGGGGAGGCGCCCCACGGGCGCAAGCGCTGCGGCCAGGCGGTGCTGAACGAGCTCGGCGCGCACGAGATGCAGATCGGCGCCGGGCCGGAGACGGTTCGGAAGTGTCACGGCGACTCTGGGGGACCGACCTACTTCGTGGCGAAGACCGAGGCGAAGATCAAGGAGCGGCTCATCGGCGTGACTTCGCACGCCTACGACGCCTCCGACTGCGCGAAGGGGGGCGTGGATACGCGCGTGGACGCGTGGCTCGGCTGGATCGAGCAGGAGCTCACGGACGGCTGCACGAGCAAGGAGCGCGTCTGGTGCGAGGTGAAAGGGATCGTTCCGGCGCGCCACTACGATGGACCGGCCCCCCTGCTCGGGCGCTTGACCGGGACAGCGCGGGTCCCGCCGGCCACAGCTGCACGGCCGTCAACCGATCCGGCGAGCGTGCCGGAAGACACCGCTCCCGGTGCGGCGGGCGGCTGCGCGCTGTCGGGTGCGCGGGGCGCCTCGCAGGAAGCCTCGACCACCGCCTGGCTCGCCATTGCCGTGGCCCTCGTCTTTGCCGGCCGCGCGGCACGACGGGCGCGCTCCCGGTGGGACACCTCCGCGCGCTAGACGTCCTCGCTCGCGCGGGGTCCGTCAACGGGCTGGACCCCCATCCTGCCTCCGGTTACCGTCACCTCTCCAGCCCCTCAACCGTCACCCGGGAGGTCGCATGTTCGCCATGCATCGATCGCTCCATCGAAGCGCGTTGCTCGTCGGCGCCAGCATCGTGACGCTGCTCGCGCTCGTCGGCTGCAACTCCTCCAGCTCCACGACGCTCGACGCCGCGGTGGGCACTCCCGACGTCGCGGTCGGCGCCACCGACTCAGGCTCCCGAGACGGTGCCGTCACCCACGACGGCAAGGCCCCCGCGGACCAGGGGACCTCCGACGCGACAGGCAGCAAGGACTCCGTCGCTCCCGCCGACGCCGCCCCGCCGCTCGACCTGACCATCGAGGGCTGCACGCAGGTCTCCGGGGACCGCCCGGCCTCGAACGGCAGCACGGCCGCTCCCCAGGTGGCGAACGCCAAGCTGGCCGCGGCCACGCCCGGGCAGCCGCTCTCCGGTTCCTTCGATTTCACCGACCCGCAGAGCGATACGGTGGACGTGATCATCCAGGTCAACGGCGCGACGGTGCACTACGTTTGCACGCTCTCCGGCGCCGAGAATGCGGCCAAGAAGTTCGACCTCTCCCGCCTCAAGCTCGGGGCGAAGTTCACGCCGGGGACCTATCTCATCTACATCGGCGTGCGCGACGCGGCGGGCAACGTGAGCGGCTACCTCGTCGTGTCGCTGGTCGTCGGGACCGGCGGCTCGATCAAGGTGTGCGCGACCGGCACCGGCTCCGCGGCTCCGTTCCAGCTCGCGGGCAAGGCTCCGAGCTACTCGACCTCGTTCTACGAGCAGAAGAACGGCTCGCACCCCGAGTACCGCAACGGCACCTCGGCCAGCGGCACTCCGCTGACCATCGTCTACCAGTCCGAGGCGAACCTGGATCTCGGCAGCTGCACGAAGCTCCTGCTGTCGGGCGACGCGGCCGGCACGAAGCCCGTGGGCTGGGACAACTGCATGCTGGCCCAGGTTCGCGACGCGCCCGGCGGCGCGATCGTCGCGCACTGGTACTACTGCTCGGGGGGAATCTCGGGAATCTACCACGTCCCGACGAGCACCCCGCTCGCGCAGCACCTGGCGCCCACGATTCCGGGCACGAGCCTCGATCCCGCCGTCCCGAACGGCGCCGCCTTCGGCTATCCGGCCAAGGCCATCGATCTGATGGCCAAGGTCCCCGCGGGCAAGACGCGCTTCGTGCTCACGCTCTACGTGCTCGACTTCGGCTCGGTGGGAAGCACGACCGAGATCTGGGCCCAGCCCCAGTAGCTCGCTCCCCTCCCGACTCCCGAAACTACGCATCCGCATCAAATACGGCGATCTTGACGCGCCGGCGGGGCTCCTGTAACCGTAGCGCCCCCACACTCCACAGGAGATGCGCCTCATGAGACGGTGGCTCGTCGCGTTCGGTGTCCTTGGACTCTGCAGCTGCTCCTCGACGAGCAGCACACCGACGGCAGATTCGCAGGCCGTCGACGCGGCGGTGGGCGACGGTCCTGCCGCCCAAACCGACGGCGGTCCCGACCGGAGCGCGAGCGACGGGGCTCCGAGCGGTGACTTCGCGGCGGGGGATCGCGGCCCGGCGGGGGATCGCGGCACCACGGACGGTCGCGCGTCCGACCGCGGCACCGTCGACGGCGCTGCTTCCAAGGACGCCTCGGCGCGTGACGGCAAGGTCGCCGACGCCGGCGTGGTGGGACACATCGTCTGGGCCGAGCAGACGACCCACGCTCCGTGCCAGCCCGATCTCCCCGAGGTGGTCGTGGCGGGCCGTGCCTCCGGCGACTTCTTCGCCGCCGGCACCTTCGCCGACTCCCTCGCGTACCAGGGGACGACGGTTGAGACGCAGCCGCGCACCAACATCGCGCATCGGGCGCAGGACCCCGAGGGTTTCCTCGCCCGCGTGACGGCCACCGGCACCCTGAGCTGGCTCATTCGTCTGGGGGGTGACCCCTGGGGCGCGCGGATCCACGCCGTCGCGGCCACGCCGAGCTCGGGCGCCTACGTGGCCGGGCGCTTCAACGGGCCGACGAGCTTCGACGCCACGACCTCCCTCACGTCGGCCGTCAAGACGGCCTCGCCCCCCACCTGGCGTGACGAGGGCTTCGTCGCGCGCTACGACGACGCGGGCAAGCTCGGCTGCGTGGTGCACCTCAAGGGAAACGGGACCTCCGACACCCGCGCGACGTCGCTCGCCGCCGACAGCGCGGGCAACGCCTACGTGATGGGTACCTACACCAAGAGCGTCGCGCTCGACGCCACGACGACGCTCACCGCGGCCAACCTTGGGGTCTTCGTGGCCAGCTACGACACGAGCTGCAAGTTGCGCTGGAAGGCGAACGTCGACGGCGGTATGACCCCGTCGCGTCCGATGGCCGTGGGTAAGAACGGCACCCTCTACCTGCACCTGATCATCGGTCAGAAGGTCACCTTCACGGATGGCGCGGGGATCACCTGGGACGTGAACCAGACCGTCACCTCGAGCACCCTGGTTCCCCTGCAGGCGGCGACGGGACGCTTCCGCACGGGCTCGTCCTGCGGCCTTTGCACGGGCCCGAGCGACTGCAGCGACCCGGGCAGCACCTGCGGCCCGCGCGGCGTGTGCAACAAGACCACCGGCGGAAATGCCTACGGCTGCTTCATCGAGCAGACCTGCCAGAGCTGCCCCTCGGACCCCTGCCCGACCGGCTCGGGCTGCGTGAGCAACCAGTGCCGCCTGGATGCGGACCCGACGAAGTGCGTGCGGCTCTACGCCGGCAACGGCGCGCAGCCGATCCTTCCGCGCAGCGCCGGGGCGCAGTGGGAGGCCATCGACATGGCCCTCGACGCGAACGACAACGTCTTCATCGTGGGGAGCTTCAAGGGCAAGGTGCAGTTCATCAACGGCAACGCGGCCCAGCCCGACGGGGGAACCTACGGCAGCATGTTCGTCCTTGCGCTCGACCCGTACCTCTCGACCAGGTGGGTCAACCGCGTGGGGCACACCGTGGGCGAGGTTCGCGGGCACGGCGTGGCGATCGACGCGCAGGGGCGCATCGTCGTCAAGGGCATGGCGGCCGTGGGCGCGGACACCTGGAGCCAGACCGTCAACACGAACGGTGCGACGACCTCCGTCTCGACCGACAAGGTGTCCTCCTACGGGCCCTTCTACGCCCTCTTCAGCGCCGACGGAAAGGCGCTCGGTTGGTCCGAGGCCTCGAAGGCGATCGGGATCGTGAAGAGCACCCACCGCTCCGCCAACCTCTCCGCCGCCGGGTCGGGCTTCGTCTCGGCGGCGCGCTTCAGCACCCAGGCCACCACGACGTATGGCCCGAGCACCTTCACGCAGCCACCGGGCCTCGGCGTGACGCGCTTCTACTTCGCACGCATTCTGCCGTAGCGCGAGTGGAACGGACCTCGCCGCCGGTCCTACACCGGCGGCAGGGTCTTCGATCGCAGCATCGTCGCGTTCAGCACGTCGACCACGGCGTGGACCACCAGGTGCGCCTCGTTGTGCGACGGGAGGTGCGGTACTCCCCGGGCGTGGATGGCGCTGATGCGGGCCTGATTGATCACGTTGCAGACGTTGGTGATGGTGGGCGGCAGCTCGCGGTCGAGGCCGAGCTCGCGGACCTTGGCCAGCAACGTGCCGACCATCGCCCCTTCGTTCGGGACTTGGTTGTACTGCAGGAGCAGCCAGCGCAGGGCGATCTCCAGCACGCGGCCGGAGAGCGCCACCGCGGCGAGGTTCGAGCCGTTCTCGACGCAGCGGCTGATCTCGGCGAGCGTGGCGACCAGGTCGTGGCGCACCTCGGGTTCCAGCCGGGCCTGCGCCGCAGCGTGGAGCGCCTGTGCCATGGCCTGCCCGGTTTCGGAGCCGGCGCGACCGATCTTCGCCGCCTGCTCGGCGAGGCTCAGATGCAGCACGTCCTGCAGCTCCCGCAGGCGCGGCGTGACGGAGAGGATCTTTTGCGCGCTCCGCGCGATCAGCCCGAGGTGCTCGAGCGCGTCGACGTGGGTCCGGAGCTGGCGCGAGATCGCCTCGCGGCGCAGGTCCAGAAACGAGGGCGACACGAATTCGCCAGCCGAACCGTCTCCGGACTGCCCGTGCAGCTCCGCTTGATGGACCAGATCGAAGAGCTCGAGCGACGAGAGGGGGCCGCGGTCGCGGATGAGCTGCAGCAGCACGGCCGGGTTGTTGTAGGCCCCCCTGGGAACGCTCGTACTGCTACTGCGCATGGCTCGGTGCTCCGTGCTGCCTTCGCGGCGCAGACGCCACGGCCTCTCGCGTCGTCGGCGCCGAACGCGGCCGGATGCTAGCACAGGCGCGGCGGGAGCGGTCGCCGTGGGAGGGCATCAGGGGCCTTGTCCGCGCACGAACGCAGCCCGGGATCATCTGGCGTGGTGGTGGAAGACGAGCGGCTGGCGGGCGCGGCTCGGGTCCGCGAAGGAGAGGGCCGCGTTGAAGGCCTGGCCCGCGCGTCCCTCGTGGCTCCAGAGGCTCGGATTGAGCTCTTCGGCCTGGGCAAAGGCCTTGCGCGTGTTTTCGGGGGAGCCGGCGAGCAGCGCGGCCTGCGTGAGGATCGCGCGGCTCTCGTGAGTCCAGCCGCCGCTCTCGAGCGCGTCCGCGAGCGCGAAGGCTTCGCGCAGCTTGGTCGTGCTCGGGGCGGTCAGGGCGGCGATGGTGAGGATGGCGCGGCCTTCGTGGGACCAGAAGTTGCCCTCGAGCTCCTGCGCGAGCGCGAAGGCCTCGCGCAGCTTGGTCGCGCTCGAGGCGGTCAGGGCGGCGACAGTGAGGATGGCGCGGGACTCGTGGGTCCAGCCGCCACCTTCGAGCTCCTGGGCTTGCGCGAAGGCGCGGCGCATGGCCGCGGCGCTGGGTGCCGTCGTGGCGGCGATGGTCAGGATCGCGCGGCCCTCGTGACTCCAGAAGTTGCCCTCGAGCTCCTGCGCGAGCGTGAAGGCCTCGCGCAGCGCCGCCGGACTCCGGGCGAGGAGAGCCGCCTGGGCGAGGAAGGCGCGGGCCGCATGGGACCAGCCGTTACCCTCGAGCTCCTGTCCGAGCCTGAAGGCCTCGCGGGTCGCGTCCGCATCGCCGGCGAGCAGCGCGGTGCGCGTCAGGATCGCGCGGCTGTCGTGACTCCAGGAGCCGCCCTCGAGCTCGTTCGCGAGGCAGCTCGCCGGACTCAGGCTCGTCGGCTCGCCGCAGCTCGGCTTGGGTTGCGGCTCGCGCGGCTTCGGGCACAGCCAGGCGGCGAAGCGGCAGAGGAGGTCGCCGAGGCCCTGGGCGGAGCGGCTGAGCCCTCCGCGCAGCTCGTCGCAGCTCTGTGACAGGACCGTCTGCGCCTCGGCGTCGGAGCAACCCATGGCGGGGGGCGTGGGGCTTTCTCCGAGGCAGGAGGCTACGTGCTCGGCCGCGCGTTCGCATGTCGAGCCGCCGCCGCACGCGACGAGGGAGAAACTGGCCGCAAGGCCTACAATCAGTCCAGCGGACCGGCCAGAACGAACGGCGTGGCGGAGCATGCGTGTCTCCAGAGGTGCAGGGAGCCCGGGAGGGGGTGTAGCAGGTCACGTGCCAGCGGGCGTTGCCCCCCGGGCCGGACGCCGGCCAAGGTATTTCAAGGACTATCGCGAGATGGCTCGACGCGCGGACGGCGCGCGCCTGGCCAGTCCGGTGGCCGAGGTGCCAAGGTGGCCGACCAGGTCACTCGCGGCGCCACCCAAGCGACCTACCCCGCGCGAAGCGATTCCGCGGTGATCCTCGTCGACGCTCGCGGACACGGCCCGGGGCTGCGCGGCCCGAGGCTTGCACCGGCGCGCCGCAGACCCGTCGAGGAACCCCAGCTCATGCCGACACCCGCCCGCACGCTCGCCTGCCTTCTCGTCTTCGCGACGATCGGCCTCTGCGGCGCTGCGCACGCCGGTCTGCCGACGCCGGCGCCGCCGGCGATGTCGCGCTCGACGACGCCGTCGCCAAAGCCCGGGTTCCTGCGCCCGCTCCTCTCGCGGCTCCCTACGCGCGAGCGCGTCTTTCGGGCTCTGCGCCGGCCGGCCGTGGTCCTCGTCGGCACCGCCGCGACGGTGGGCGGCACGTTCTTGCTGTATCGCCTGACCGGCGAGCCCCGACTTGCAGTCCCCGGCGGCTTGGTTGGCCTCTGCGGCACCCTCCTCGCCGCCGAGACGCTCTGGGGACCGGACGGGTATTGAGACGACGGGGGGAGACCGGGGAGTCAGGAATCGGGAGTCAGCCCGAGGAAGAGCTCGAGTCCTAGATCGATCGCCGCCAGCTCGACGCTCTTCAGCGAGCCATAGATACGCCGGATGCGGCGCTTGTCGATCGATCGCAGGTGATCGACGAGCGCGCACGACGGCTTGGTGAGACCGCTCTCGCCGGGGCTGAGTTGCGGATACAGCGCGCCCTCGCCAAGCGTACCCGTCACGGGGACGACAGCGATGAGAGGGAACCGTTGGTCGGCATTCACGGCCGGGTCGCTCACGACGACGCAGGGACGAAGCCCTCGCTGCTCGTGCCCAACGGTGGGGTCTAGCTCGACCAGCACGACGGTTCCGCGACCGACGACGGTCACGCTGATTCCTCGACCCAGCCCTCGCCTTCGATCCAGCGGACGGGCTTGCCAGCCGACGTGTCGACGAGTGCCTCGTCTTCCGACGGCAGTGTTTCGGCCCAATCGCGAAGCGCCACCTCCGCCTGGTCCGACGCCTCCGGGTGGGGGTTCGCCAGAGACTTCTTCAGCTCCTGCCGCCGACGCCGGGCAAGCTCCCGCGCGACGGCCTGAGCGATGAACCGGCTGCGATTGCACTCTATCCGATCGATGCCCTCGACCAGCTCGGACGGCAGGGTCACCGTCACGCGTTCCGTCGTCGCCACGCGCCACCTCTTGTATGAGTAAGGATATGATCATACCCATGCCTGGCCGTACCGGCCACCCCCGAGCGCCGCACTAGCCAGGGATGGCGGTCGACGCGCGAGGCGTGGTCGCGCGCTCGCCCCGAGAGATCCCACGATCCTGATGGGTTGTCACCGCTCCCGCCCGGCGCGGGGCGTGGTGGACGCGCCACGCGCTCGGTACGCCCCCTGCAAGGGACCCTGCCGCGGGGCTGCGCGATGCGGCCGAACCCCGGGAAGGGATCGATCATGATGGCCCGAGCACGCACCATCGGCCTGTGCGCGATCGCCCTGGCGGTCGCCTGCGGTGAGACCGTCCGGCCCGAGGAGGGCGCGTCGGCGCCGCCGGGCGAGCGCCAGGCGCAGGGCGGCCTGTGTGGGATCCTCGGTTGGCTCTTCCCCGCGCAGTGCGCGAACCCGAGCCCGTCCGGCCCCGAACCGGCGCCACCCGCGACAGCCATCCCAGCCCCGCCCCCGCCGTACGCCACAATCTCGTACGCGAAGTCTTTCGGCTGTTGCGAGTCCGGGGTCGGCGCGGCGCTCAACGCCTCCGGAGAGCTGCTCGTCGCCGGGCCGCGCGCGGCGTACCTCACGAGCGGCGGCGTCGCGCGCGAGCTTTCTTTCACCGAGAGCCTGGGTTGCTGCGACGCGGGCGTCGGCGCTTCGATCAACAGCGACGGAGACTATGTCGTGGCCGGGTCGCGCGCCGCCTTTGTCGGGCGCGACCAGGTGGCCCAGAAGCTCGGACTCGCGAAGAGCCTCGGTTGCTGCGACTCGGGGGTGGGTGCCGCCATCAGCGCTACCGGCGACTACGTCATCGCCGGCCCACGTGCCGCCTATTTCGGCCGCGGCACGAGCGTGCGGGAGATCGCGCTGCCGGCCTCCCCCGGCTGCTGCGAGTCCCACATCGGCGTCGCGATCAACGCGCGCGGCGACTACCTCATCGCCGGCCCGCGCCAGGTCTATCTCGGTCGCGAGGGCCACGCGACCGCGCTCGACAACGCCGGTGACTTCGGCTGCTGCGACTCGGGCGCCGGCGCTGCCATCAACGACGCTGGCGACTACGTCGTGGCTGGTCCGCGGCGCGTGATTGTCGGCAAGGGAACGACCTTCAGCGTGCTCGACGTCAAGACGAGCCTCGGCTGCTGCGACTCGGGCGTAGGTGTCGCGATCAACAACTCCGGCGATTATGTTATCGCCGGCCCGCGCGGCGCCCTCTTTGGCAAGGGCACCGAGCACCACGCTTTCGCCACCCAGGAGTCCTTCGGCTGCTGCGACGCGCAGGTCGGCGTGGCTCTCACCGACGCTGGCGACTACGTCATCGCCGGCCCGCGAGAGATCATCTCGGGCAACCTGAGCCAGCTCAAGGTCAGCCCCGCCCCGACGAACTAGGCCGCCGCGCCGCGGACGCCCGAACCACGAGCGGCGCGGACTATCGGGCGATCGTCGCTTGCAGGAACGCGAGCGTCCGGCGCCACGCGTCTTCGTTTGCGATGGCGTCCGCCGTGGGATCCCAGGCCCGCGGCGGATTCCTGGTCTACCGCTCCCAGGCCACGCCGGCCGAGGCGGCGACGTTGTAGTAGCTCGGGGCCAGGACGCCGCGCACGGAGACCGAGGAGAAGGCCTTCTCGAAGAAGAAGGTGGCGCGCAGCGAGAGCCCGCGCCAGAGGGAGACGCGTGCGGTGGGCTCGAGGGTGAGCACGGTGTCCGTACGCGAGAGGGAGCTCGTGCCCGTGGCCTCGGTTGTGACGAGCGGCTCGAGGTAGGCGCGACGTCCGACGCGACCGCTCAGGCCGAACGCGAGGCGCGCGAGGGGACGCCACCGGGCGAAGAAGAAGACGTAGTGCCCGTTCGAGGAGAGCGGCGCGCGCACGGAGACCGTCGTGCCGGTGCGCCCGGTGAGATCGTCGACGAGAGCTCCGACCCGGAGGAGCTCGAGGCGGTAGCCTCCGTAGAGGGTGAGCTTGCGGGGTAGGAAGAGCTGCGGATAGAGCTCGAGGGTGTGGCGCTCCCCTTGGAGGTAGGAGTAGGTTGCGTCGCGCACGTCGTAGCGGTGAAGGGCGTACTCGACCCCGGCCCAGAGGCGGCGCCAGAGCCGCACCTCGACGGAAGCCGAGGGCTCGTGGTCGAGGGAGAAGAAGGTGCCCTGGGGGATGAGGGCGGTCACGCCAAAGGCGTAGCCCAGCGCGGCTTCGACGCGGTCGTGGGTCAGCCGCGCCTCGAGCCCGAGGGTATGGCTCTGCGAGCTCAGCTCGGAGTCGGAGAAGTAGAAGGTCTGGCCGAAGCCGTAGGAGAGCTCCGCCTCGAAGAGCTCGCCGAGCCCGAGCTCGCCCCCGAGGCGCCCACCGAGCTCGAGGGTGCCCGAGCCTTGCTTCGCGCCGGGCCGAAAGAGCGAGGAGATGGAGATGTTGTCGTCGTAGCCCGCGAGGACGGAGACCGAGGCGTTCCAATCGAGGCTGGCGAAGGAGCGCGGGCGCGGCTCCTCGGCGTGGGCCAGGGTGGCGAGGAGGAACAGCGCGAGCGCGCCGGTCAGCAGACGTACGGTCATCGGTAGCCGGGCCGAGGCTGGCGCAAGCTCTGTCCCCTGGCAAGGCCCCTCGGCGGGGAGGCGAGAGGTCGTCCGGCCGCTTCGATCGGTCGATATTCCCCCCGGCGCGGCTCCCTGGCTGGCCGCTGGAGCCACCCGCGTACTCCGCTCGGCGCCGCGACCGCCCGAGAAAAGAGTGACACTTCGGCCATCTCGCCACGCGTTGCACTGGCCCTGATCACCCCTTTGGCCGTCGGCACGATGACCGTCTCCGCCCGCGCGGACAAGAGCAGCGCCGACCGCCTCAAGGTCTCCTTCAAACAGTTCATGAAGCAGACGCCGCAGGTGGCTCCCATGTACCGCGACCACGCGCGCGAGCTGAAGGTCGGCAGCTACCGCCTGAAGTCCTGGCTTGCCCTGGCCGCCGGTCCGGCGATCATCGGCGGTGCGTTCGCCCTCGCGCCGCACCTGGGCGTCCAGCCGCACGACCTCATCATCCCCTCCATCGGGACGATGCTCGCCGCGGGGTTCGTCAGCCTGGGTCAGCACTTCGACGCCGAGCGGGCCAAGCTCCTCGCGCGCGTGCGCACGGTGGTGCGGGCGTTCAAGGGCGGCATCGAGGTTCCCAAGCCGGTCATCAAGGACGCGACGTCGGCCATGTTCGTCGAGACGATGTTTCAAGCGGTCATGGCGAAGGGCGAGAAGCCGGAGACCGTGAGGCGCAACGTGTTGCTGCGCGAGACGGTCAAGACGCTCGAGGCCATGGACGTGCTTCCGAACGACTAGGAACACCCTCTAGCCTGGGCCCGAGCGCTCGCTCTCGAGATCTCCCTCGGGCTGTGCTCCCGTCAGCCGCGCGCGCGCGTCGAGCCGGGAACGACGTCTCCCTCGAGAAGCATCTGGATCGCCGCCGCCGCGGTGCGTGCCTTCGCCCCGACAGGGACGCCGGGGTCGGAGACCACGCGGGTCACGAAGCGGGTGATGCGGCCCGCCTGCACCAGGTGCGCGGCGAGGTGGGCGAGGAGCTGCATGATGCGACGGTATCCCCCCATGGGTTTGCTCCTCGGTTCGTGAGAAGCAGACGCAGGACGCCCCATCCTCCTGACAACCGAAGCCGAAGACAAGGAGGCCCTGCTGTCGATCAGTAGTAGACGGCGTCGATCTCGTCTTCGATGTCCGGCACCGGTGGACACGGACACTCGAGGAGCGCGACGAGCTGGCCGTGGAAAGCGGCAGCGGGGGAATACGCCTCGCGCAGCCGATGCGCGTGGATCGCGAGCGGCGCCGAAGCGGTCTCGTCGCTGCCGAGAGCGCCCTCCAGCCGGCCGAGCTCGGCCAGCCAGGTAACGAGGGGGCGTCCGGCGTGGGAGGTGAGGCGCTCCGCGAGCGCGCCCGCCCGGTCGGAAGCTCCTTCGCGGCGCAGGGCGCGGATCAGCACGCGCGCGGTGCTGACCTCCGGATGGTGCGTGATAGGGTCGGTCCCGTCGACGAGCGCGACCGTCGCGGCGCCTGGGGGGGCTCGAAACGGAGAGCGTGCGCCGCGGACCCACGCGAGGGCCTCGGCGGATCGGCCGAGGCGCACGAGCGCAAAGAGCAGCGCCCAGTCGTTATAACGCACCTGGTATGGCTCTCCCGCGTGCGGGTCGTCGAGGAGCAGCGCGGCCTGCTCTTCGACGGCGGCGTGCTCCCCGGCGCGAGCGAGGTCGCGCAGGAGGTGACAGCGCGTCCGGGGGAGCTCCGCGCGCATGGCCAGGCTCTCCTGTTGCGCGCGGAGGTTCTCGTGTCGCAGCGCGATCGCTTCGCGGTAGCTGCCGAGACTCGAGAGCACCTGCGCCAGCATGCCGCGACAACGCACGCGGTGGTGGGTGAGCTCGAAGCGGCCCGCCAGGCGCGCGCGCAGCTCCCGCTCCAGCGAGACGAACGCGTACTGATCGATGGCGGTGGCGAGCGCCTCGAGCTCGAGGTTCTCGAGCTGCACCGGCCCGAGGACGTTCGCGACCTCGCCGAGCAGCGCTCGACTGCTGCGGTGCAGCTCCCCGGCACCGGCGGCGTCGCCCGCGTGTCGTAGCTGGATGCCGAGCTCGAAGAGGTAGCGCGCACGGTCCGCCGCGGGGAGCGAACGCGCGTCGAAGGCGCGAAGTCGGGCCACGGCCTCCTCGGGCTGCGCCTGGGCCCGCGCGTCGTCGATCACCCGGTCGAACGAGCGAAGATTCGGATCCACGCGGAGGCCGTCGGGGAAGACCAGGGCGGCTGCCTCGGCCAGCGTCGAGACGGCGCGCACCGCGAGACCTTCGGGGGCCTCCGAGGCGTTCGCGGGGTGTACGAGGACGAGTCCGTCTCGCCCGCAGAGCTCCGCGTGCGCGGCGGCTAGCTTCTCGCGCGCCCCGGCCACGGGCAGCAGCGTGCCGGCCTCCCCGAGCTCGGCGGTGGCGAAGACGGGGCACCGCGGCTCGCGTCCCACGTAGCGCGCGAGGAAAGCCAGCGCACCCGGCAGGCCGAGGGACGCCCCGACCAGCGCGACGCCCTCGGGGAGGAGGAGCGCGAGCGACGGGAGCGTGGGCTCGCGGAGCAGCTCGCGGCAGAGCGCGAGCGCGGCGCGTTCGGCGTCGAGCGAGGGAAGGCCGCGGTCCGCGCGGAGCGGCACGGCGATCCCGGCGCGCTCCACCACGCCGAGCGCGTGGACGCCCGGCTTCGGCGAGGCCTGTGCCGCGAGGCGATCGGCGCGCGCACGGAGGCGGTTCAGCGCCGGGCCGTGCCCTGGGTGGATGCGGAGCAAGGCCGCGGCGGAGCTGGGCGTGCCGAGGCCGAGCAGGGCCTGGGCCAGGCGCGGGCCAGCGAGACTCATCGGTCGTCGTCGAAGGGCAGGGGCACCTCGAGCCAGCCGCGCGCCGTGGGGACGCGCAGCCGCGCCGAGGGGCGTGCGAAGTGCGGCGCCGACATGGGGAGCTCGAATCGGCCGGCGTAGGTGGGCCGGCTCGCGAGCGGGGGCACCTCCTCGGCCCAGAGCGTGGGCACGTCCCCTTCGGGTAGCGGCTCCTGCTCGGCGTAGTCGACGATCAGGTGCGTGTCGGTCGTCGACAGCGAGAGCTCCGGAAGCTCGAGCACCGTGACCTCCTCGTCCGCGCAGGCCACGGCGACGGCGGTCTCGGCCACGGCGGGTGTTTGGGGCGCAACGAGGCGCCGCGCGCGTCCGCGAAGGTAATCGGCGAGCGACACGACGCGTGCGCCGCGCCCAGGGGCTGCGCTGGGAGCGTGCGCTGCGAGCTGGCCGGAGAGAGCGTCCTCGAGCGCTCCTTCGGCGCGCACCAGCCGTTCGAGCAGCGTCCGCGTCTCGGGAAAGCGATGCAGGGTCCGCGCGACGAGGGCGAAGCTCTCGAGTGCGTCGGGCGGCAGGTCCAGACCCGTGCTCCACCACCAGAGCTCGGCACGGTGCTCGGGAGCTACCCGCGCGAGATGCTCCGAACGGCGGGCTCCGAGGCAGAGGAGCCCGTGGCGGCGTTCGCGCAGCGCGCTGTCGAAGGCAAGGAGCGCCGCCTCGTCGTAGGGGGCTAGCTCGGGTGGCCGACCCGCGAGGAGCCGCGCACCCTCGAGCACGAAGGCGACGCGATCGCGTGTCTCGAGGGTGCGCTCGAGCTCGTCGAGCTCCGCCTCCGTCGGCGGCTCGTCCCAACCCGCATCGTCGAACTCGGCGAGACGCTCGGCGAGCGTCAGGCCGGCGTCCTCCAGCGCGGGCAGGTCCAGCGCGGCAAGCGCGGGCTCCACGACGTCGGTCAGCGCCGCGCCGTGCGAGGCGACGAGCTCGTCGACGAACGCCGTGGCCGCGCCGAGGCGGGCCCGTCCGAGGAGCTCGAGGAGGTCGCGTCCGCGCGCCGCCTGTGCGGCAGCTTCTCCGGGCGAGCCGGCGAGCTCACCCGCGCGTTGTCGAAGCTCGGCCTCCAATTTGGCGCTCGGGATCCAGGACGGTGTGGTCATGGCGTGCCTCTTCGGGGGGGGCGGACCGTCGGGGGCGACCCGCGGTCGTCGTCCTGCGACGCGATCAAGGTGGCGACCCGGCGCGTGACGCGCGTTCGGATCTGATAGACGTTCTCCACGGAGGTGCCGAGGCTCTCGGCGAGCTCGAGCGGCGTGGCCTCGGGCCAGGCCAGCGTGGCCTCGAGGTAGCGCGCCCCCGGGGGATAGGTCGCGTTGAAATGCGCGAGCACCCGGGAGAGTCGCAGCCGATGATCGACTGTCTCCTCGGTGCCGAGGGGGTCGGTGAAGGTGGCCGTCCAGCCGATCG
This sequence comes from Deltaproteobacteria bacterium, assembly GCA_020848905.1. Taxonomy (NCBI): domain Bacteria; kingdom Pseudomonadati; phylum Myxococcota; class Myxococcia; species Deltaproteobacteria bacterium. The sequence goes on along the minus strand of JADLHG010000030.1, from coordinate 50,825 downwards.
ATCCCTCGGCGGCGCGGGCCAGCGCGGCCTGGTGGCGTCGTCGTCGGCGCAGGTCGATGAGGTGGTTGCGCGACACCTGGATGACCCACGCGAGCAGCGCGGGCAAGGCCCGCACGTAGGGGTCGGTGGGGCCCCGGCCGAGCTGGAGCTTGATCCAGATCTCCTGCGCGACGTCCTCTTCCGTCGTGTGCGGCGGGAGGCAGTTCTCGAGCCGGTGGCAGGTCCGCCGAACCGCCCCGCGGATCTCGGCGTACAGCGTCTCGAGCGCCCGATGCGCCGTGACGACGTCCTCCGAGGCCCACGCCTCGAGCAGGCGACGCGCCTGTCGTTCGAGGTGCTCTTCATGTGCAGCGTGGGACACGCGGCTTCCTCGTCCCGCGGATGGGGCGGACCAGCTGGCATCGTACGGGGTGGGTATGGCGCAAAGCAACGTTCGGGGCCTCCGCGGTTCACGGGGTCAGACGCACGAGGGGGTGCTGATCTGACAAGCCGTCGCGCAGCACGGGACCGTGGTCGCCGCTCAGGCCTGCTGTTACGCGGAATTCATGGGGAAAGCGCGAGGTGGCGCGCCGGCTCAGCCGAGGGCGGTCGAGCCGACGAAGGCCTGATACGTCGTGAGCCGCGAGGCGGGGCCCTTTCCTTCGGCCCGGGCGCGCTCGAGCGCCGCGAGCTGGAAGACGACCCACGCACCGCAGCGCGAGCAGTCCACGTCGTTGCCGTAGCAGCAGACGTGCGGCGTCGTGAGGCCCTGCTCCTCGAGGTAGAGGGAGAGGACGTGGGCGCGGGCCGGACAGCGGGCGGTGATGGCGGGGGCCTGCTCGGGGGTCATGAGGTCGAGCGCGGCCTCGCTGTTGCGGACGAAGCCCGGATGGGCGCGCGTCAGGCGGCGGACCTCCTCCACGGCCACGAGCCGCTCCTCGAGCGTGGGCCATGCACAGCCGGTCTGGTCGTTCGCCGCGGGGACGTGGAAGGTGAAGGTCATCCACTGCACGGCCGTCTCCTCGAGCGCCGCGACCAGCTTCGCGAGGGCGTGCTGGTTCTTGCGGGTCACTGTGCACTGAACCTGCACGGGGGTGCGTAGCTCCTCGGGGAGCCGGCCGAGGTTCCTGAGCACGCGCCGGTAGACGCCGTCCCCTCGCAGGGCGTCGTTCTCCGCCTCCGGCCCGTCGAGCGAGACGACGTAGAGCGCGCGCGGTCCGAGCTCGACCAGGGGAATTGTCCCGTTCGTGATCACGTGCGAGCTGTCGAAGAGCGCCACCCCCCGCTCGATCAGTCCGCGTCGGAGCATCGGCTCGCCGCCCATCCAGAGCATGACCTTGATCCCGTGCCGGTCGCGCAGCGCGGCGAGCGTCTCGAGCAGCTCGTCGTCCGACGGCTCCCGGCGCGGGTCCTCGGGGGCCGCGTTCGCGTTCCCGTCGCGATAGATGAAGCAGTGCCGACACTCGAGGTTACAGCGATTGGTCACGTTCACCACGCCGAAGGCGTAGCGCGCGTCAGGCCGGAAGGGGCCGTTGTAGCGTACCGAGAGCATCTTCACCTCCTAGGAACTGGGCGGCGGCGCGCGACTGGGCGGCGGCGCCGAGCAGCAGCGTGCGCAAGGCCGTGCGATCTCCGGGAACGGTACCCACGAACTCGGCCCAGCGTTCGTAGCCCTTCGCGCAGTAGCGATGGAAGAGCGCGCGCAGTTCGCCCGCGGGCCAGCTCGCCGGCAAGAGCTCCGTGGGCAGGAGCGGGTCCCGGAAGAGCAAGCGGATGACCTCGCCGCCCACCACGAAGCTCTCCTGGAGCGCCGCCTCGAGGGAGAGTGCGGGCAGCGCGGCGAGGCTGCGCTCGAGGCGCCGTAGCGCCTGGCGACAGGCCTTCGCCTGTTGCGGCAGGGGCCAGAGCCGGCGGGCGAGGGCCCGTTCGCGACGTCGATTCACGAAGCGGCAGACGAGGAGCGCTCCGGCCGAGCGACCGTCCAGGTCGGCCAGGCGCTCCTGGAGCTGGGCGTCGGTGAAGCTCAGGTTCGCGGGCCGGATCCAGAGCCCCCGGCGGAGCTGCGCGAAGTGGAACACCTCGAGGGCGGTGAGCCGCGGCGCGCGGGGGTCGCCCGTGCGCGCGCGGCCGCGGGGCAGGATCTGCCACCACTCTCCCGTCCAGGGGCGGACCGCGGGGGCGTCGAGCGCGGCGCGCACGTACCGGTTGAGCGCGCGCGTCGGCTCGGTGAAGCGGTAGGCGGGCGAGGTCTCGCCGGGGACGTGCTCCACCTTTCCGGCCGCGACGAGCCGGCTCAGCGCGACGCGCGTGGCGTTGCTCGAGACCCCGCAGAGGGTCGTGATGCGGACCAGCTCTCGCACCGGCAAGGGGAGCGGGTCGAGCACCGAGAGGACGTCCAGTATGATGGCCGGGCCCCGCATGTATTACACGATACCGTCAACAATGGAACAAAAATGTAATAGCACCGACCCGCGAGAAAGGAAAGGGGTAAGGAGGCCAGATCCGTGGAACGCCGGATTTTGACAGGGGTCCTGGGATGCGATAGGGGTTGGGCTCGGATCCCCGATCGACCGACGCAGAGGAGGACTAGATGCGGAAAGTAGCGATGCTGGTGCTGGCGGGCTGTCTGTTCGTGCCGCAGGTGGTGCGCGCCGCGGAGAAGAAGCCGAACGCGCAGCAGGAGAAGATGAAGGCCTGTAACAAGGAGGCCACCGACAAGAAGCTGAAGGGGGACGAGCGCAAGAAGTTCATGAGCGAGTGCCTGAAGGCCAAGCCCGCCGAGCCGCAGACGCCGCAGGAGCGGATGAAGTCCTGCAACAAGGAAGCGGGCGAGAAGAAGCTGAAGGGGGACGAGCGCAAGAAGTTCATGAGCGAGTGCCTGAAGAAGAAGTAACTCCTGCCCGAGCCCGGGCGCTTCCGGGCCCCCCCTTCGCGCTAGCGCGTCCTGACCAGCGTCATGTCGAAGATGTGTAGCGGGCCGTCGTCGCCGTCCCAGGTGACCCATTCCTCGGGGCGCGCGCCAGCCGAGCGCGTGGGAGAGAAGAAGGCGCGCACGGCCTGGCCGAGGCGGGCGACGCCTGCCTGCGACGCCACGTAGGGGGTCCCCACGGCGTAGAAGACGGTCCGGCCGTTGCCCTGACGAACGAGAGGGATGAAGGTCCCGTCGACCTTGATTCCCACCTCCGCGCTGTTTCGCCGGAGAAGCGTCTCGAAGCGGTACCACTGGTCGGCCGCGCGCTTGCTCGCTTCGCGCCGGGCGTACTCGTCTGCGCCATTGAGCCCCGTGACCTTGATGGCCTTGTGCTCGACATACTCGACGCAGACGAGCTGGCGTCCGCGCCGCTCGACGAAGACCTGATCCATGCGTAGCGGCGTGTTCTTGATCGTGACCGTGCCTGCGCCGGGCACCTTCACCGTGAGGCTCGCCTTTTCTCGAGCCGTTGGATCCGGCAGCGCCTTGACGCCATTGCGATAGACGATGAAGCACTCGCTGTGCCACGCGGCGTTACCGCGGCGTTGCCGCGCGTAGGCCTCCATGGCCTGGTCCTGCAGCTCGAGCCCCTTCTCGTGGTTGCGCACGACCTGCGGCCGGTCCCGTCCGAAGAGCGCGGCGAGGCCCGCACGCAGGTCGGCCCGCGCCGCGGGGGCGGCGAGCAGGAGGGCCAGCGCTGGCAACCACCCGAGGCGAGCCCGGGAGGTGCGAGCCGTGCGATAGACCATGCGCTGAGGCCAAGCACGAGATATGCCAGGGGTAAGATCGCGTGATCACGTGGCGGAGGCGCCGCGGAGGGCTCGTCGTCGGCGAATCTGCGGGCGGGCGCGGTGGCTCTACCAGCCATGGCGCCACCGTCGGAGGCTTGGTCCGTCGGGTCAGCCGGTGTACGGGGCGCGCTGGGGCCGAACCGTGAGCTCCACGACGCAGGCGTTCGGCGGGAGCGTCACGGCGGTGTGGACGAGCTCGGCGACGTCCTCGGGCTGGATCATCTTCGCGTAGTCCAGGCCGTCGCGCCCGGCGACCATCTCGGTGTTCACGAAGCCGGGGTGGATGCAGGCCACGCGCACGCCCTGCTCGCGCACCTCCTCGAAGAGGGCCGAGGCGAAGCCGCGCAGGCCGTGCTTGGCGGCGCAGTAGGCGGCCGAGTTGGGCAGCCCCTGCAGCGCGGCCACGGAGCCGAGGAAGACGATCGCCCCCTGGCTCTCGAGCAGGTGCGGCAGCGCGAGGGCCGTGAGCTGCATCGGCAGGCGCAGGTCCACCTCCAGCACCGCGTCCCATTCGGAGAACTTCGCCTCGAGGACCGGGCTTCGCGCGAGATAGCCGGCGTTCTGCACCACCACGTCGAGGCGACCAGCCTCGGTGGCCCACGCGACGAGCGCGTCCAGGGCGCCCGCGGTGCGCAGGTCGGACGCATGCAAGGCGACCTCGCCCCCCGCCGCGCGCAGGAGCCGTGCGGTCTCCTCGAGGGCCACGCGGTCGCGACCGTGGGCGCGAATCGAGAACCCCGCGCGGGCCAGGCGCAGGGCGCAGGCGCGACCGATGCCGCGGCTGGCGCCGGTGATGAGGGCGATGCGCGCCGGCGCTTCTCGAGGCTGTTGCATCTGTTTACCCTGCGAGGTTTGCCGAGCGCGGTCAATCGTTCAAGAGCAGACGCGCTCGCCGGACGAGATCGGTGGCTTGTGTCCTCGCTGCCGCGAGCTGGGGCAATTGGCCCGCCTTCTTGAGCGCGGCGGCGTTGCCCGCCTTCTCACCGATGCCGCGAACGTGGCGTTCGAGGAGCGCAGCGAGCCCGCCTCCGACGACGAAAGGGGCGGCCCAGTAGGCGACGTTCTGCACCGGTGCGAGCTCGAGAAGGGGGCGGAGGAGCGCCATGCCGAAGAGGGCCGCGCCGGCGAAGCCGACGTTGATGGCGTGGATCATACCGTAGTAGCCAAAGGGATTCTCCAGGTCCTTGACGGCGCGGACGACGTTGCGCGAGCGGGTACGGTAGGCCTCGTTCACGGCCGGGTCCGCGGCGCGCAGCCCCGCCACGCTCAGCCGGGCAGCAAGGGGAAGCACGATGCGACCCAGGATGGGCACCGCGGTGGCCTTCTCGAGGCGCGCGGCGGCGCGGGTCTGCCAGGGGACGCGGTCGGCGGCGACGGCTGCCGAGGGCGTTCCGAGGGCGCCCAGCAGCGCGGCCCACACGACGAACGATCCACGATGGCGCATGGTCAGACTCCTTCGGTGCGAATGCGATCCTTCATCACTGCATCGCGTGTGCCAGGCAGGTCAGGCCCGGACCCGAACAAAGGCAGTGCAATTCGAACGGCTTGGGCGTGCGCCCGCCGGCTCGGAGCGCGCTGTGGCCGGTGCCATGGCCGGCTGCCGGGGGACGCCCGACCCCGCCGGGGGCTGCTCTCGCCGGCGGACTGACCTCACTCGACCGGCAGGAGCTTCCCGCGGGCGAGGACGTCGTGGACGCGATGCGCGGCCGCATCAAGGCGCGGCAGGCGCAGCGCCTCGACGACCGCGGCGGTGTTTCCGGCTCTTGCCGACAAGAGGTGCGCGCGCGCTTCGATGGCGAGTGCCGCGCCGGCGGAGAGTCCGACCAGCCCCGTGAGCACGCGCGCGAGCTCGGCGGGGCCGCTCGTCCAGTTGAACGGAATGAACGAGCTCAGCACCGTCATGAGGACCACGCCGTTCACGAGGTGAGCGAATCCGCGCGACGTCCTCCGGGAGAAGCTCTTCCAGTCCCGCTCGCGCCCGGCGACGTAGGCCGTCTCGACGGCCGGGTCGGCGGCGCGCAATCCCGCGACTCCGAGGCGGGCCGCCACGGGAAGTACGAGGCGCCCGAGCACGGGAACGCGCGTGGCTCGCTCGAGGCGCTTCGCGGCGCGGGTCTGCCACGGCGTGGGGTTCGCGGCGGTGGCCGCGGAGTTCCACGCCAAGGTGCATACGGCGATGGCGCACAGGACGACCGATCGATGCTCGCGCATGACGTGGGGGCTCCGGGGATGCGTGACGCACCCGGGTCTGCACGATGCGTGCCCGGCTCTCGACCCGCTGCGGCGGCGCTACGTACGGAGAACGCAACGCCTTTGGTTCTGCCGCGGCGTCTCGAGGGTGGCGACGACGGTGGCCCGAGCCGGCGAGCCGAGGAGGCGCGGGCGAATGCCCTCGGGGCGCCGGCACCTCCGTTTCAGCGCGAGGACAAGGCGCCAGGCGAGGATTGTCGGGCGCGGCCGGCGGACGTACGCTGCGACGGTAGAGAAGCGATGGTTCGCCGCACGAAGAACGCGTCCGATCGAGCGCTCGTGGAGCTTCGAGCCTTCGGCTTGCCCCGGTCGAACGCAGTGGCGTTGATGCGGCCCTCCGCCTCCCCCACCGGCTATGGCCTCGGGCGGAGCGGATGGGTCACGGCGCAGTTCGCGGCCGGAGAGGCTCCTCCCGTCGAGCTGCTCAAGGAATGGATCGACGAGAGCTCTCGCGCGCAGGCGCCGAAGAAGCTCGTGGCGCAGCTGCCCGAGCGCGGGGCCGAGGGCGAGGGCGAGAGCGAGGGCGGCGGGCCCGTGCGACGCTCACGCAAGGCGCGCTAAGCTGCGCTCAGTCGCCCAGGCCGAACTGTCGCAGCAGCGCGGCCACCTGTGCGTTGACTTCACCGGCTTCCACGCCCGTCACGCGCCGTCCATTCACCATGGTGGTTTGCACGATGGTTCCGCCAGCCGAGACGTTGGTCACGCTTACGTTGCGCCGGGCGCCGATGGACACGCCGGTCGCGTTGGTGATCTCACCGACGGAGATGTTACCGTCCACATCACCGACCATGATCGTGGGCCCCGCGCCGCCGCTGATGCTGACGGAGCCTCCATTGCGGTCTCGCGCGGTGATGACCCCGCCGATGATGTCGAAGGCGCCAACGGCGACCTCGAGGCGGCGAGCCTGGTAGTCGAAGATCGTCGCGCCACCCACGTCGGCCGCGGCAAAGGTCGTGTCGGACCGGGACGAGCTCGCGCCGCCCGAGAGCAGCCTGTCGAGCGTGGCGAGCTGCGAGCCGTCGAGGCGGCCGATCATCCGGCGGAGGCGGTTGTCGGCCTTCTTGCGCTCCTTCGTGCCAAGCCCGTTCGGGTCGCGGACCAGCACGCGATACTTCTTCTCGTACGTCTCGCCCCCCACCTCCACCGTCTTGGTCCGCTTCACCGACCGTCGTAGGTCGGCATGGGGGGCCAGCTTGCCGAAGATCCCTTCCACCGGTCCGGCGCAAACAGCTGGCCGCACGGCGATTCGGCCGGCATCGAGTGTTGGAGCAATTCGCGCGCCAGCGAAGGTCGCCCGTACGATCAGATGGTTACGCGGTAGCGGGGCGGACAGGCCTGGTTGCGCGGGTCCCGCGAGCTGGCTTCTGATCGCGCCACGGCCGGGGCGCGCTTCCAGGGGCACGCTTCCGCCTTGCCAGCTCTGGGGGGTGGATCTACGCTCCGCGCATTGCAGTAAGACGTGCCCGCGAGGGCACATTCATTCGTGGCCGCAATGGCGGTGGCGTGGAGGAGAAGGAACATGGCACTCGGTGAAAAGCTTGGCGACGAGAAGGGGAAGATCATTGGTCAGCGCGTGATCCCTAACCCGAACGGTGGGGCTCCCCGCATGGAGGTCAGCTTCCGCAGTCAGGGACAGCTCCTCGGTATGGACGCGAACACCACGGCCACCTACTGGGCCGAGCCGCGTGGCAACCATTTCTGGGGCGAGGGGCAGGGGCTCGTGATGCTCAAGGACGGCGAGATGGTGTCGTGGAAGGGCAACGGCGTCGGGCGCCCGATGGCCGGCGGCAAGGGCATGCAGTGGCGCGGCTGCATCTACTTCGAGGCCCAGCCCGGCTCCAAGCACGCCCGCCTGAACGGAGTGGCGGCCTGCTTCGAGGACGAGACCGACGCAGAGGGCAACCACACCGGCGCCTTCTGGGAGTGGCGCTAGTCCGCTCGTCCGTAGCACCCTGCCTGTAGCAGCCCCCTGAAGCACCCCTCGAAATGTAACGCCCCGGTCGCTTGCGTGGCCGGGGCCAGCTGGCCACGGGAGGCGAGCTCGTCGGCGGTGTCTACCGTCGGCGCCGGCTGGTGAGCTCGCCGGGGCTGTAGTACCGGTTCGGATAGCGGGACGTCTCGACGTAGGTGCGGCCGCCACCGGAGAAGATGTTCGTGATCGAGGTCTCCGTGATGGGGCGGCCCGGAAGCTGGACCCGCTCGCCCACGCCGAAGCCTCCGGCCTTACCGACGAGCTCGAACCATTCGCCGGCTCTGGCTGTCCCCTTGTAGGCGTCGCCGTAGGGGCTGTTGCGCCCCGTGGTGAAGCTGCACGAACCATCCGCGCAGGTCTGGCCCACCTTGCGGGCCTTGAACTTCACGTTCACCCCTTGCACGAGAATGAGCTCCGCCCACGCCGCGCGAACTGCCGAGACGGAAAGGAGGCTGGCGAGGAACAAGCTCACGACGAGCTTCGACGGGCGCTCTCTCTTCATCATGATCCTTCTCAACTCGCCACCTTTCGGCAGACAGCGCCTGCGTGCGGTCCCGCGCGCTCGAGTGGCGCCCGCTGTGGCCGGCGGCCGGTTCTCTCCAACTCTTGTTGCAAGAACGTGACCACCGTCCGCAGGGTGGATCGCGTCTACGGGCGCCCTCACCGCCGCGCGCAACCCTGAGGAGGGAGAAACCGCCGCGCTCGGCCGGCCGACCGCCAAGGCGCTCGAGGAGCTCAACTCCAAGGGGTGATCATCCGTCTAGTCTGGTAGACGGGCCTAGCCACGTCCTGCTAGGCTAGAGCAGTGACGGGGAAGAACCTGCTCAAGCTCCTGCGGTCCCTGGGATGCGTGGAGGAGCGGCAGGCCGGCTCTCACGTTCGCGTTCGTTGCGGCAAGTGCTACAGCACGGTGCCCGTTCACGCGGGCGAGGACCTTGGCAAGGGCTTGCTGCGGCAGATTGAACGCGACCTCGAGCCCTGTTTGGGCAAGCGATGGATGGGCAAGCGATGAAGCGACCAGCGATGAAGCAACCTCGGAAGTTCACGGTGCAGTATGCGCGCGACGAGGACGGCTGGTGGGTAGCCTCGGTCCGGGGCCTTCGGGGCTGTCACACCCAAGGGCGGAGCCTCGACGAGGCCCGGCGGCGTGTCCGGGAGGCCCTCTCGCTCTGCGTGGAGGGTGCGGAGTCGGCCGAGCTCGTGGACGTGGTGAAGCTCCCCCGAGACCTCGAGCTCGAGCTCCGGCGCGCGGCGGCTCTGCGGCGGAAGGCCGTGGCCCTCGAGGAGCAAGCCCAGGCGCAAGTCAGCTCCGCGGCACGGGCCCTCCGGCGGGCGAAAATCAGCACGCGGGACGCCGGCCGGCTCCTCGGCCTTTCCCATCAGCGGGTTCATCAGGTCCTCGGGGAGTAGCTTCCGGCCGGCTCCGACGGCAGAAAGTGAAGCGCCCCGGCCACTTTCGCGACCGAGGCGCCATGTGCCCAGGGACGGAGTCGAACCGCCGACACAGGGATTTTCAGTCCCTTGCTCTACCGACTGAGCTACCTGGGCAAATACACAAACTACTAACGCCCTATACTATCAGGAGATTCTGCGCGCTCTCGTGGATCTCGCTGCCAGAATCATTGGCGTTTACGCCACGGTTGCTGAGCGCTCCTTGTGTAGCAAGGCGACCCAGCTTGGTCAACAGCAAAGCATCGCAGACGAACGGCTTCACGGCTCAAACTCCCACCATTCGGACAGGGCGTGCACCCACGCAGAAGGCGGCCCTGGCCCTCGGGGCGGGCGGGCGCAGCCCGGTCAGATGGCCTTCAGGAACTCCGGCGGCGACCACCGGAGCTTGCCTGACGCTGGCCGCGACGGGATCGGACCCTCCCCTGAACGGGCGTGGCAACAGTCCGCAGGAGGTTGCAGGGATCCACTTCGTAGGCATAAGCGAACCGCGCGATGGTGTCGAGCGGAACGTTGACGGTCTGGCGTTCAATGCGTTGCAGGTACTGGAGCGAGAACCCCACGAGTTCCGCGGCCTCTTCCTGGGTGAGCTCAAGGCGATGGCGTTCGGCACGGATATTCTCCGCGAACCACCGCCGGGCAAGCGCCCGGAGCCGGTCGTAGCCTCGTCGGCCCCGTTTCACCATCGGGAGGAAGGCTAGTCATTGAAACCCATTAGGTTGTAGAACCCAATAGGTTGCATTACGATGAGGTCGACGTCAGACGCCTCAGAAGCTCGTCAGGGCCACTTGACGCGGGGCGCGCCAAAGGAGGGGGGCATGGAGTCCAAGCATCGGTCTGCGGCGCGGACGCCGCGTTCAGACGTTCGCCGACCCGTCACGAAGCCATCACTCCTCGTCGTCGTTGGAGGCGGCTTCATCGGGCTCGGCGCGCTACTGTGGGGCTGCGACGGAAAGAAGGCCGCAACTGATCCCCAGGCGCCCGCGGCTTCGGCGCCCGCTCCGATGCCTGCCGTCCCCCCTGCGCGGCCTCTAGCGCCAGCGAAACCCGCCTCCATCGGGGGGCTCGTCGAGTACATCGCGAAGCGCGACCAGTCCATCACCTACGCCCATCTGAAGAAGAGCGCCGACAGGTACGCTGGTCAGGTCGTCTGGATGCGGGGGCAGATCCTAACCATCAAGGAGGACGGTGGCCAAACGCAGATACAACTGAACACTAGCAACAAAGGCTACGGCCTCTGGGACGACCAGGTCATCGTTGCCTATGGGAGCACGACTCCGTTCGTTGAGAAGAAGCTCATCCGCGTCGCCGGCAAGGTGGTCGGCAACCACACGTACACGTCGCAGGCGGGATGGCAGATCACGGTGCCGTTGATCCGCGCCGAGTACGTTGTCCCCGGCGGCGAGGAGTTCCTGGAAGAGATGAGCATGGCGCGCAAGCTCGTGGCGCGGAAGGGCTCCACGAAAGCCTGGGACTGCATCCTCGACGGGGTGGACGTGTTGACCGACCCGCAGACCCTGAAGTCGGACCCGGACAGGGCAAAGCAGTACATGACCGGGTGCTTGGCGACGCTGGGGCTCGATGACCTGCGGCCGGCCTGCGAACCGGCGAAGGTACAGCAGCGCAAGTGCGCGAGGCTTTGCGCGGGGGTTATCACGGCAAGCGCGATGCGGCAGGAGTGTACCTACTTCAGCGAGTCCATCAGCAAGGAGTGTTGTAAGCGCGGGCTGTGCGAGAAGTCAGCCGCAGCGACACGCCAGTCGGCGGCATCACCACCATCGGCCAAGGTCAGTGCGGAGGCGAGGCCCGTGCCTCGGGTGAAGGGAAGGCCGGAAGCGAAGCGGTCCGAGGCCGCGGTGACGCCATCACCGACACCCGAGCCCAAGGTCGAGTCCAAGCCCGAGCCGAAGCCCGAGCCAAAGCCACCAGCCGAGAGGAAGCAGAACTGGGGGGACTGAGGTGCCGGTGATGCAGAGGAGGCGACCTGCACAAGGGCTGGTGCTCCTGGCTCTCGTGTTGTCCAGCAGATCGGCCGCAGCAACGGAAGAGTGGCAAGCACGAGTAATCGGCGTCGCCGACGGCGACACGATCACCGTGCTCCGCGAGAAGGTCCCCATCAAGATCCGGCTCCAGGCCGTTGACTGCCCAGAGAAGGCGCAGCCATTCGGCGCCAGGGCCAAGCAGTTCACCTCGGGGATGGTCTTCGGCAAGCTCGTCACTGTCAGGGTGGCCACGAAGGACAAGTACGGGCGGACCGTGGCCTGGGTCAACGTTGGCGGCAAGAGCCTCAACCGCGAGCTGCTGAAGGCGGGGCTGGCCGGGCACTACCGCCAGTACAACAAGGACAAAGCCCTCGCCGCTCTGGAGCAGGAAGCGCACACGGCGAAACGCGGGCTCTGGGCTGACGCGACCCCGGCGCCGCGGTGGCAATAGCGGCACAGCGGGGCCGACCGCCAAACGCAGGCGAAGACGAAGTCGCCGGTCGCGTCAGGGCAGTTCCACGGCAACACGAAGAGCAGGGTCTTCCATCGACGAGGCTGCAAGGGGTACGACTGCAAGCACTGCACGGCGACCTTCCCGACGAAGGAGGAGACCATCAAGACGCGGCACAAGGCATGTTCCGCGTGCCGCCGGCACCGGCAAAGCCAGTGGATTCGATGCGGGCGTGAACGTGAAGGTGTTGCGCGACCGGAAGGTGGTCGGGGTCTACGACACCAGGACCAAGACCATCGCAACCAAGGACTCGCGCTGGTTGAAGCACGCCACCGAGGGGTCAAGCTTCTCAGCCCGGGCGGCAGCGGCAACGGACCGAAGGAGCACTGACCAGGGCTAGCAGACGCATGTAGACCGACTGAGGCTCGTCCTGCTAGCCGAAGATCCGCCCGACCAAGAGCCTCGGAGCTGAGAACACATGTCCGACGCGCTGGTTGACAGCTCCACCGTCATTCCTATACTTGTTCAAGTGGCGTAACGACGAGAGGGAAGCAAAGTCGGATGATCCCCGTACCGCCATCGGGCCCCGTCGAGGGAGCTGAGTTGCGCGAGAAGTGCAGTGTCTTCTCTCTTGACGAGGCGCGTGTCCAGCGTAGCCGCGAATCGCTCCTCCCCGATGAGCAAGCGCGGCTCGTTGCCGAAACGTTCAAGGTGCTTGGTCACCCGTCGCGCTTGAAGGTGATCCGGGCTCTCGCCGCTGGTGAGTTATGTGTCTGCGAGATCTCCGAGGTGGTTGGTCTGTCCGTCTCGGCGACCTCGCACCAGCTCCAGCAGCTGCGGAACCTCCGTCTGGTCCGCTCTCGGTCGGAGGGCAAGCTCGTCCACTACTCGCTGCACGAACGCTTCGTCGCCAGGCTCATCGACGACTGTGCGGGTCATGTCTCGGCCAGGGGGCAGCCAGCATGATCTCCCGCTCCATCGCGAGATTGGTTCTCCTCTGGGTCGTCGTCGGGGTAGTATCTCCGGCGGTGGGGGAGAGCCTGCTCGCGACGAGCGCCGACGAGGCGAGCCACGCCGGGTCGTCGTGCCCCGACTCCAGTGACAGCGGCCACCCCTGCGGCCCGGCTTGCCCCTGCGCCTGCTGTCCAGGCCACAGCACCGCGCCAGCTCTCGCCGTGGCCGGCGCGGTCAGAGGCTCTCCGGGCACGGCGCGCTTCAAGGTCGCGGCGCTCGAGTCGGCCCATCCCGAGGACGTCTACTTCCGCGTCTTCCACCCCCCGCGCTCCTGACCGTCTCCATCAGGTGACAAGAGCGCCGGTCACTCCAGCGGGGTGACCGGCCGGAGACGTTCACGCGCCCTCGGGGGCGCTGCTGCGGGAGATCAGGCGATGTCGATCATCGTGTCTCGTTCCCCCCGCTCTCGACGGAGGCGGGGCTGGCCTTTCGTGCTCTTGCTCTCAACCGGAATTGGCTCGGCCGCCGGCGGGCAACCACCGCCGAGGACGCCAGGTCGGGACCCGATCGCGGTAACCGTGACCTGGGCGGACATCGTTCGCCTAGTCGACCAGCACCCTCGGCTCGCGGTTGGACAGTCACAGATCGCCGCCGGACGCGGAGGCGTTCGGGCCGCTGGCGCCGCACCCAATCCGACGCTCGAGGCCAGCATCGGGCACGGCCGCGCTCGCGCTGGCAGCGACTCGATGGTCGAGTGGGGCCTGGCCCTGAACATCCCGCTCGGCTGGATCGCGCAGCGGCGCTCTCGGATCGACGCCGCCGAGGCCGAGCTGCATATGGCTGCGGCCGAGGCCAAGGCGGTCCGTCGGGAGGTCCTGCTCCAACTCGGCTCGCTCTTCTGGAACTTGGCCTACGACCAGGCCCGCGTGGACGCGCTCGTGGCGCTCGCGACGCAAACAGCGGGTTTCGCGCGCGCGGTGGGGATCAGGGTCACGAAGGGCGAGGCCCGACCCATCGAGCTGCCTCGCGTCGAGGTGGAGCGGGAGAAAGTCAGCGGCGAGCTCGAGGCGGCACGCATCTCGCTCGAGGCGCGGCAGGCACAGCTCTCGGTGTGGTTGGGTGCCCCGACGGGAAGGCGGATCACCGTCAGAGCGGAGTGGAACGGCATTCCGCCGCCGCTGGACCTGGGGACGGTGCGGGCCTGGACCCGGAAGCGCCACCCGCTTCTCTCAGTGGCCCAGGCCAAGGTTCGCGGGCTCGAGGCCGAGCTCCGGACCGAGAAGCTCGCGCGGGTGCCGCCCGTCACGATCTCAGGCTTCACCAACCACGAGCTGGACCGGCGCGTTTACGGCGCGGGCCTGTCAATCGAGCTCCCGATCTGGAACTGGAACTCGGGGAAGATCGCCCAGGCCAAAGCCCGGCTCGCCGTGGGTCAGCGGCAGCTCGCGGCCGCGAGGCTCGAGCTCGAATCCTCGGTCGTCGAGGCGGAGGCGGCCTGTCGCTCCGGATCGCGCCTCGCTGCCCGCTTCAAGAACGCCGTGCTGCCTCCCTCCGAAAAGTCGGCGGCCACGGTGGAGAGAATGTACCTCCTCGGAGAGGCGAGCCTGCTCGAGGTCATCGACGCGCGGCGCACCTTGCTCGACGCCCGCCGGTCGTACCTCGGGACCCTCGCCCAGGCCCAGATCGATTGCAGCCGCCTGCGGGCGATCGTCGGGAAGGAGCTGCCATGAGAAGCCATCGAATCGCTGGCATCGTCGTCATCGCCCTCGGTGGGGCGTGGTCCTGCAACAAGGGCAGCCAACGCACCTCCGAGTCAACCTCGCCGAAGTCGGAAGCCAAGGCCAGCCCGAAGGCCAATGAGTCAGACGGTCACGGGCACGGCGGACACGACGACGGCAAGGAGGCCAAAAGACCCTCCGATCTCGATCGCCCGGTGGCGGAGCTCTTCGCGGCAACCTGCGAGCACAAGAAGAAGACCTTCGAGTGCGGCGAGTGCCGCTACGAGATCGGCGTCGTCCGGGCGCCGCGGAGCCTGCTCGACGGCGGCCTGATCAAGATCGCCAAGGCGGCCCGGCAGCGAGTGGCCGCGCCGGTAACCCTGAGCGGAGAGGTGCGCTTCGACGAGCGGCGCGTCGCCCACGTCAGCACGCAGACGGAGGGGATCGTGAAGGCCGCGTTCGTCCGACTCGGCGACCTCGTCAAGAAAGGCCAGCCGATGATCGAGCTCCAGAGCGTGGCGGTCGGCGAGGCCCAAGCCTCGTTCCTCGAGGCGCAGGCGACGCGGGAGCTCGCGCGACGGAACTACGAGCGGGTGGCCGCGCTGCGCAAGGAGAACATCGCCTCCGAGAAGGAGTACCTCCAGGCGCGACAGGAGCTCGAGGCGGCCAAGATCCGGCTGGAGGGCGCGCTCGGCAAGCTCACCCGCCTCGGTATGGGCAGCGGCGCGGCGAGCGGGCTTACCCAGTCGAGCGCCCGCGGGCGGCTCGTGCTCCGCGCCCCGGTCGACGGCTCGGTCCTCATCCTGCACGCTGTGCCGGGCGAGATCGCCAAGACCCAGGAGTCCCTGGTGACGGTCGGCGACAACGCCAGGGTCTGGGTCTGGGCCAACCTCTACGAGCGCGACATCGCCACCGTGACCGAGGCCCAGGCCAAACAGAAGCTCGCCGCGGCGGTCGCGGTCAAGGCCTACCCGAAAGAGGAGTTTGCCGGGACGGTTGACTTCCTGAGCCCCGCGATGGACGAGGCGTCGCGGACCGTGAAGGTCCGGGTGGAGGTGAAGAACCCGGACCGACGGCTGCTCGCCGGCATGTTCGCCACGGTCAAGCTCTTCCTCCCGGGGAACGACGAGGCGCTTACTGTCCCCAAGGAGGCGGTGCTCGAGGACGAGGGCCGGTCGTTCGTCTTCATTCACCATCACGGCGACTACTACGTGCGGCGCCCGATCACACCGGGGCGGACCTGGGCCGGCCTGGTCGAGATACGCAAGGGCCTCTCCGCGGGTCAGGAGGTCGTTGGTGACGGCGCCTTCCTCATGAAGTCCGACGTGCTGCGCTCGAAGATGGGCGCGGGCTGCGCGGATTGAAAGGGGAGACCGCCGTGAAAAAGATCACTTTCCTTCTGAAGAACCGGCTCCTCGTGCTCCTCGGCACCGCGGTCCTCGTCGCCGCGGGCGTCTTCGCCTGGCTACACCTGCCGATCGATGCCTTCCCGGACGTGACCAACACGCAGGTCATGATCCTCTCGAAGTCCCCCGGGCTCGCGGCGGTCGACGTCGAGCAGCGGGTGAGCTACCCCATCGAACAAGTGATGCGCGGCCTGCCTCGCGTGAAGCAAGTGCGGTCGCTGTCCAAGGCCGGGCTCTCGCAGGTGGTCATTATCTTCGAGGACGGCGCGGATACCTACTGGACCCGTCAGGTCGTCTTCGAGCGCCTCAGCATGGCGCGCGAGCAGCTTCCTCCGGGCGTGGACCCCGAGCTGGGGCCGATCTCCACTGGCCTCGGTGAGATCCTCCAGTACACGCTAGAGGGCGACCGGAAGGGCGCGATGGAGCTGCGCACGGTCCAGGACTGGATCGTCTCGCCGCTGCTCAAGCCTATCTCCGGGGTGAACGAGGTCAACAGCTTCGGCGGCGAGGTCAAGCAGTACCAGGTCTTGGTATCGCCCGAGAAGCTCGTCAAGTACGGCCTGACCGTCAACGACGTCGTGGGGGCTGTCGAGCAGGGCAACGCCAACGCGGGTGGGGGCGTCGTGGTGCGAGGCTGGGAGCAGCTCTACATGCGCGGCGTGGGCCTGCTCAAGGACATCCCGGACATCGAGCGCATCGTGCTCAAGTCCAAGGACGGCGCGCCGGTCTACGTGCGGGACGTGGCGGAGATCGTCATCGGCGCCGAGCCCCGCCAGGGAGCGGTCTCGCGAGACGGCAAGGGCGAGGTCGTGGCCGGCATGATCATCATGCTCAAGGGCGCGAACTCCCAGGACGTCGTCAGCCGGGTCAAGGAGTCGATCAGCAAGATCCAGAGCACGCTCCCCGAGGGGGTACGCCTCAACGTCTTCTACGACCGGACCTCGCTCATCGAGGCGTGCATCAAGACCGTGGTCGACGCGCTCCTCGAGGGCGGCATCTTCGTCATCCTGATCCTCTTTCTGTTCGTCGCGGAGTTCAGGACCGCGCTCATCGTCGTGTTCTCGCTGCCGCTCACCTTCCTGGTGAGCTTCATCTTCATGGGCTCGGCAGGCATCAGCTCGAACCTGATGAGCCTCGGGGGTCTGGCGTTCTCCGTCGGCATGGTGGTCGACGCCTCGATCGTGGTCGTCGAGAACATCCGGAGGCACCTCGCGCACCGGACCGAGAGGGAGCACAAGCGCCGGGTGGTGGCCGAGGCGCTCCGCGAGGTCGCGCGGCCGGTCGCCTTCTCGGTGCTCATCATCGCCATCATCCTGGTCCCGCTCTTCACCCTGCAGGGGATCGAGGGCAAGATGTTCGCTCCGCTCGCGGCGACCATGCTCATCGCGCTCCTGGTCTCGCTCGTAGTGGCGCTGACCGTCATCCCCGTCCTCTCGGAGATCTTCCTCAAGCAGACCCCCGAGAAGGAGTTCGGCTTCATCCGTCGCTTTCACCGGGCCTACGTGCGGCTGCTCGGCCGCGCGGTACGGCGCCCGGGCGTGACGCTCGGGATCTCGGGCGGCGTGCTCGTCGCCTCGCTGGTGCTCCTCCCCTTCATGGGCACGGAGTTCATGCCGCCGCTCGACGAGGGCTCCATCGCGGTCAACGTGGTGCGGCTTCCGAACGCCTCGCTCGACGGTTCGGTGAAGGTCGCGACCTTCATGGAGCAGCGCCTGCGCAAGTTCCCCGAGGTCGAGGCCGTGGTGAGCAAGACCGGCCGCGCCGAGATCTCGGAGGACCCGATGGGGCCGGAGCAGACGGACGTGTTCATCATGCTCAAGCCGCGCAAGACGTGGGGCACAGGACGTGACAAGGCGGCCCTGGTCGAGGTCATCCAGAAGGACCTCGCGCAGATCCCGGGCCTACGCTTCTCGTTCTCGCAACCGATCGCGCTCCGGGTGAACGAGCTCATCTCCGGCGTCAAGAGCGACCTCGCGGTCAAGGTCTTTGGCCCGGACCTCGAGGTGCTCAAGAAGTTCGCGGATCGCGCCGCGTCGGTGCTGCAAGGGATCGAGGGCGCACGGGATGTGAAGGTCGAGCAGGTGTCCGGAATGAACCAGCTCGACGTGGTCATCGACCGCGAGGCGGTGGCCCGGCACGGCATCAAGATCGGCGACGTCAACGCCGCGATCGAGACCACCGTCGCGGGCAAGAAGGCCACGACCATGATCGAGGAGCAGCGCCGATTCGCGGTGGTCGTGCGGTTCCCCGAGTCCGCGCGAGGCGACATAGCGGAGCTCGAGCGGCTGCTGGTCACGGCCCCGGCCGGCGAGCGCGTGCCGCTCTCCCAGATCGCGAAGTTTCAGATCGTCGAGGCGCCCGCGCAGGTGAGCCGCGAGAACGGCATGCGGCGCGTGGTGGCCGAGGCCAACATCCGCGGCCGCGACCTGGGCGGGTTCGTGAGCGAGGTCCAGGCCAAGCTCGCACCCCTCGTGAAGGAGCTGCGGTCCGGCTACTACGTGGAGTACGGGGGCCAGTTCGAGAACCAACAGCGCGCCATGCGCCAGCTCGCCATCGTGGTTCCGGTAGCGCTCCTCTTGATCATGGTGCTGCTGTACATGGCGCTCGGGTCGATCTGGAGCTCCCTGCTCGTCCTGCTCAACCTGCCGTTCGCGCTCGTCGGCGGGGTAATCGCCGTCGTCGCCTTCCAGATGCCGGTGTCGGTGTCTGCCGCGGTCGCCTTCATCGTGCTCCTCGGCATCGCCGTCCAGAACGGCGTCGTCCTCGTGGCGTTCTTCCGCCAGCTCCGCGAGCAGGGAGAATCCGTGGCCGAAACCGTGACTAAGGGCTGTGACCTCCGCTTCCGCCCGCTACTCATGACCGCGCTCACGAGCTTCATCGGCCACCTGCCGATGCTCTACGCGACGGGCTCCGGGGCGGACATCCAGAAGCCTCTCGCCGTGGTGGTCATGGGCGGGCTCATCACCTCGACGCTGCTCACGCTCATCGTGCTCCCGACGATCTACTCGCTGTTCGCAACCCGCTTCGCCCTTGCCAAGGCAGAGATCGAGCCGTAGCAGACGGAAGGGAGGCACCATGCCGGCAGAATCAAAGAACGAGCCCGCGGCGCTGCGATTCAAGATCCGAGGCATGGACTGCGCCGAGGAGGTCACGGCCCTCAAGCGCGAGCTCGTGCCGCTTTGCGGCGGCGAGGAGCGCATCGTCTTCGATGTCCTGCGCGGCAAGATGACGATCGCCCCCGGGGCGCCGCCGGTCACCGCGCAAGCCATCCGCGAGGCGGTGGGCCGAACCGGGATGGAGGCCCTGCCCTGGTCCGAGGCCAGCCCTGGTCCGGTCAGCGGCTGGGCGCGGCATGGCCGCCTCTGGATGTGCGCGGCGAGCGGCCTTCTTCTCCTCGGTGGCTTCGTGGTGCAGGCGCTGCTGCGTGGCGGGGTGGTCCAGGCGCTCGCCGGCAAGGCCCAGGCGCTCCCCTGGTGGGCGGTCCTTCCCTACCTGGGCGCGGCGATCTCGGGCGCCTGGTTCATCCTGCCGCGGGCGCTGCTCGCGCTGCGCAAGCTGCGGCCCGACATGAACCTGCTCATGACCATCGCCGCGGCCGGCGCCGTGGCCATTGGCGAGTGGTTCGAGGCCGCGACCGTCACCTTCCTCTTCTCCCTGGCGCTGCTCCTCGAGAGCTGGAGCGTGGGTCGGGCGCGGCGGGCGATCCAGGCGCTGGTGGCCGTCACCCCGCCCATGGCCCGCCTCCGCTCCGGACCGGAGGCACCTGTTACCGAGAGAGCCGTCGCCGAGGTGCCGGTCGGCGCGACAGTCCTGGTGCGGCCCGGCGAACGCGTGCCGCTCGATGGGGTGCTGCTCGCCGGGACCACCGAGGTCGATCAGTCGCCAATCACCGGCGAGTCGCGGCCGGTGCCCAAGACGGTTGGGGACCAGCTCTTCGCCGGCACCATCAACGGCGACGGGGCGATCGAGCTCCGGACGACTAGCACCCTCGAGGACACGCAGCTCTCCCGCATCGTCCGGATGGTGGAGGAGGCGCAGTCCCGCCGCGCCCCTAGCGAGCAGTGGGTGGAGCGCTTCGCGCGGATCTACACGCCCGTCATGCTGGCCCTCGCCGTGCTCCTCGCCACCGTGCCTCCGCTCATCGCGGGGGGTGGCTGGGGCCGCTGGCTCTATCAGGCCCTCGTGCTCCTCGTGATCGCCTGCCCCTGCGCGCTCGTGATCTCGACCCCCGTGAGCGTCGTCTCGGGCCTGACCGCCGCCGCCAGGGCGGGCATCCTGATCAAGGGCGGCGCGTTCCTCGAGACCGCGGCTCATCTGAAGGGCATGGCTCTCGACAAGACCGGCACTCTGACCCACGGCCGCGCTCGCGTGCAGAAGGTCCTGCCGCTCAACGAACACACGGAGGGCGATCTTCTGCGTATCGCGGCAGCCCTGGAGTCGAACTCGACCCATCCGCTGGCCCGAGCCGTCCTGGACTACGCCGCCAAGGCGCTCGTCGAGGCCAAGCCCGCCGAGAGCTTCCAAGCGCTTCAGGGCCTGGGCGCGGAGGGGGTCGTCGATGGGACGCGGTACTGGATCGGCAGCCACCGGCTGCTCGAGGAGCGGGGCCAGGAGACGCCCGAGATTCATCAGCAGGCAGCCACGCTGGAGGACGCTGGCCACTCGCTGGTGGCGATCGGCAATGACCGACACGTGTGCGGCCTGATCAGCGTCGGAGATGGCGTCCGCGAGGCGGCGGACGGAGTCGTGCGTGCTCTGCACGACCTGGGCTTGGAGAAGGTCGTGATGCTGACGGGCGACAACCGGCACACAGCCGAGGCTGTTGGGGTTGCCACCGGCGTCGACGAGATCAAGGCCGAGCTCCTTCCGGGAGACAAGGTCAAGGCAGTCGAGGACCTTGCCCGTCGCCTGGGCGTCGTGGCAATGGTGGGTGACGGGGTCAACGACGCGCCGGCTCTGGCGGCGAGCTCACTCGGGATCGCCATGGGAGGGATCGGCACCGCGGCCGCCGTGGAGACCGCCGACGTGACCCTGATCGCCGATGATCTCGGCCGGCTCCCCTGGCTTGTCGAGCACGCCAGACGAACCCTGCGCGTCATCCACCAGAACATCTACTTCGCCCTCGGTGTGAAGGCGCTGTTCCTGGTCCTCGCTGCCGCCAATCTCGCCACCCTATGGATGGCCATCGCCGCTGACATGGGCGCGTCGCTACTCGTCGTGGCGAACGGCCTCAGACTCCTAAGCAGCGGCGTGAAAGGTGACATCGGGAAGCGTGCGGCAAATGCGGATGCCAGTCCTGCCCACGCGGCCGCCGTACCCAAGCGACTACCGGACAAAGGGAGAGATTGCTGGCCAAGCTAACGGAGCGAACGGGGTGATCGTCGAAGACTGATGATGGTATATGAAGATTGACGCTCGGCCAAAGCCGCCAAGCCGACCGAGCGTCAATGGAGGAAACGATGAAGAAGAGCGTACCTGAAGTTCGCATTGTCAGGAAGGTACTGCTCGAGGAGCCCGGGAAGCTTCCGATTGAACTGCCATCGGGACGAGTCCACTTGACGCACTTCCACGAGGCCAAGCCTCGCCCCACGGCGTGGCTGATCGACGGCCTCATCCCAGAGGATTCCTGCGTCGTCATGGGTGGGCAGGAGAAGGCGGGAAAGACGTGGCTCTGCTTCGACATCGCTATCGCTCTGGCGACACGCGGGCGCGTGCTGGACCGTTGGCGGGCCACCCGGAGCGGGCGAACGTTGATCGTATCGCCAGAAGGCAGCCCGAACGCCCGCTGCAATAGGCTCTACGGTCTGTGCTGGGGCAGGAAGGTCGCGCCGGAGGCCGTCGGGCCGTTACTCCCAATCTGGCCAGGTCGCATCGACCTGCACAGCAAGGAATCGATGGGACAACTTCGGGCCACTCTCGAGGCAGAGCAGCCCGACCTCCTGGTGATCGATCCCTTTGTCACGGCGACGAGCGGGTTGGATGAGAATACTGCGGGCGACATGCAGGCCGTCCTCAACCAGATCCGCGACCTTCGCGAGTTCAGCCGTGGGATGTCGATCGTCGTCACCCACCACGAGAGCAAGCGGGCTGGTATGCGCTCGCCGCTTCAGTCTCTACGCGGTTCGAGCACGCTCGGAGCCTGGCTTGACGGACTCATTCGGGTGCAAAGGGAGTCCGACGACGCGGCCTCGCCGAGGCGCGTTGACGTGGAGCATCGAGACAACGCGCCCGCCGACCCGGCGGGATTCACCCTGGAGTTCACCGATGGCAAGGTGAAGGACGTGCAGACCGTCCGGTTGCGCACCTGTGATCCCCCCGCGCCACATGGAGGCACCCGCCGGAGGACAGGCGAGAACCATGAGCGGCTCGTTTCTCTGATAATTCGTCATCCTGGCAAGTACGATGCGACGGCTGCGGGAAAGCTGCTGAATCTCGAGGCCAAGCGCTCCCAAAGGCTGGCGAAGGATCTCTGCGAGCAGGACCGGCTCAGGCGGTCCGGCGGCAAGCTCATTCCCGGCCGAAAAGCCGACCGTAGCGGCGACAGCCGGCCCGGGAGCTCTGTCGCGGTGAGCAAGCGACGACACCCCTAAAGGGGATGTCTGTCGTCGCTTGCATCCTCCGGCTGCGACCCCGGTGCCCTACAAGAAGCGAGCAGGATCACGCCCAGCAGCTGCAATCCGCTCCACGCGCCCTTGCGTTGTCATCAATTCGTCTTGCAGAGCACGGTCAGGCACGACTGATCTCCATTCATCATGCACAGGTACCAGTCTTGGGCAGCTTCGACGAGAAACGATGTGTTTTTGAGCATCGTGTTGTCATCTTCGTTGGCCGAGTGTCCCACCCAGGTTCGATGCTTTCGCAGGTGGCGTCGTGGCGGACGGGGTGCACACGGTGCCGTCCGTTCGCCCGGTGGGCCGCATTGGGCTGCAAGTGCAGCCAGGTTCGTGCAGTGCCGGCGCTGGAGCGGTTCGTCCGCATCGTGCTCGGTCCTAAAGCGGGCGACCAGGACACGCTGCACACCCTGTTGGAGAAGGCGACGAGCAAGAGGCTGGGACTCATCACGCTGCCCTACGATGACCAGGCCGACGGGATCAAGAAGATCACGGCCGTGCGGAACACCATGCTGCATGGCAACTACGAGCAGGCCACCATGGCCACGGGGTGCGGCTCAGTCGCGGACTACTTCAAGACGCAGTTCGCCAGTGAGATCGACACGCTGTTCAAGATCCTGGACCACATCATGCGGCAGATCGCCCCGGCCACGGGCAGGCCGGTTGGAGCGTGAGGCGGGCGGTGGCAGCGACGCCCATCGTAGGACTTCCAGACCATGGAAGTCTAGTCATTGCATGTTGTTATGATATGCAAATGTGGTGCTTCCTGCCCGCCACCCATAGGGTGCCTGGGAGACGGCGAGCCTGGTCAGAACTCTCGCCAATCGCGAAGAGGACCGATGGCAGGAAGGTGGCTGATGGAGGCTCGTGCGCTACGCTAGACGTGCACCCGACAGGGCAACTACATGGCAGAACTAGACACCATCACCATCAAGGGCTTCAAGAGCATTCGGGCCATCGAATGCCTGCAGCTGGAGCCAGTGACCGTTCTGATCGGCCCGAACGGTTCGGGCAAGTCAAACTTCATCGGGGTCTTCGAGTTCCTGCATGCCATCCGCGAGGGGGCCCTTCAGGACTACGTCGCACGCGCCGGTGGGGCCGACAGAATCCTGCACTTCGGGTCTTCTGGAACAGAGGAAGTGCGACTTCACGTCTCGTTCACGGAGGGCGTTAATCAGTACGAGATCGCGCTCAAGGCCAGCGAAACGGACCAGCTCTACGTCAATGAGGAGTGGGTCTCGTTCTGGGACAAGCGCAAGTATCAGCAACCGTACAGCGAAAGCCTCATCCCCAACCATGGGGAAGCGGGAATCAGCAGCCCCGACTGCGGGCGGATCGGCAACTACGTTCGACGGCACCTGGGCAGCTGGCGCCTATTCCACTTCCACGACACCAGCTCAAAGTCGCCGATGAAGAAGACAGCCGACCTCAACGACAATCGATTCCTGCGCCCCAACGGGTCCAATCTCGCCCCCTTCCTCTACTTCCTTCGCGAGCAACACGAGACGTCATATCGGTTGATCCGGCGGACCGTTCAACGGGTGGCTCCTTTTTTCGATGACTTCCAACTCGAACCGCAGAAGTTGAATCCCGACAAGATTCGCTTGGAGTGGAAGCACAAGGGCTCTGACTCATACTTCGATGCTTCGTCCCTTTCCGACGGGACCCTTAGATTCATTGCCCTGACGGCTCTGTTCCTTCAGCCGGGTCCACTTCGGCCGTCTGTGGTGGTGGTCGACGAGCCAGAACTGGGCCTTCATCCATTCGCGATCACAATGCTTGCGTCGCTGGTGAAGCAATCGTCCGCCGAGACACAGGTCCTCCTGTCGACACAGTCGCCGGTGCTGCTGGATCACTTCGACCCGAAGCAGGTTCTGGTTGCGGACCGCATCAATGGGGCGACCGAGCTTGCTCCGCTGGATCCAGACAGGCTGGCTGCGTGGCTTGAGGACTACAGCCTAGGACAGCTCTGGGAGAAGAATGAGCTGGGAGGTCGACCGGCGACCGAGCGAAGAGATGACTAGACTTCTCATCCACGTCGAAGGTCAGACTGAGGAGACCTTCGTCAACGAGATCCTCCAGTCGCACCTCCTCAGCTACGGCTATCTGAAGGTGAGTGCTCGGCTGGTCGGCAACGCACGGCAGCGTGCGCGTCGGGGCGGGATATGCCCATGGAGCTCCGTGCGAGACGATATCCTCAAGCACCTCAAGGAGGACGCCGGCTGCCGTGCAACCACAATGGTGGACTACTATGCGCTTCCGCAGAACGGTGACAGGGCCTGGCCATCGCGGAAGGAGGCGGCGTCTCTGCCCTTCGCTCAGAGGGCTGAAGTCGTTGAGCGAGCACTGTTGAAGGACGTCGAGGAACAACTCGGCGACGCTCGCCGCTTCATGCCCTTCCTGGTCATGCACGAGTTTGAGGGATTGCTGTTCAGCGACTGCGCGGCGTTTGCCACCGGGATAGGACATCCCGGGCTCGAGAAGGACTTCCAAAACATCCGTGATGCGTTCGCCAGTCCCGAGGAGATCAACGACTCTCCGATCACTGCCCCCTCCAAGCGGGTTGTGTCCCTCGTGCCGAACTATGAGAAGCCGCTGATGGGATGCCTTGCGATCCTGGAGATCGGACTCGAACGCATCCGCGCCGAATGCCCACGGTTCAAGCTATGGCTTGAGCAGCTGGAAACTTGGCTGCTGTAGGTTGACGCACGGGTTCTGCTGGGAGGCTCGTCCTGATGTATCCGTTCAACGAATCGCGTGGGTACTTGGAGGCGGTGGGCTGCTATCACGTAGGTCATGGTTGGCGAGCGGCAGGAGGGTGGCCTGGCGGAAGATGTTGGCGGCGAGACGCTGCTGAGTGTCGCTCTGCTGGGAGGTTTGTTGCCAGTGGAGGGGGGAGAGGTCGAGGACGCGGCGTCTGGGCCAGCTGGGGATGAGGCAGAAGAGGTCGCGGAGGTAGCTCCAGGGTTCGATGGCGTGGAGCTGACAGCTGGCGAGGAGGGAGACGAAGGAGGCGTTGACCTCGGCCGCATCGTCGTTACCGACGAAGAGCCAGTTTTTACGGCCCACGGCCTCGCGGCGCAGCTCGCGCTCGCTCCAGTTGTTGTGCAGGGGCAAGCGGCCGTCCGCGAGAAAGCGCTCGAGCGCGGTCCTCTGGTTGCGGGCGTAGCCGATGCCCTTGCAGATCGGCGTCTCGTCGAGCACCAGCTCGGCCTGCTCCTCGCACCAGGAGAAAAACCTTTCGACGATGGGGCGGGACTCCGCCTGGCGGACGGCCAGGCGCTGCTCGGGCGAGCCGCGGGCGCGGGTGCGCTCGAGGCGGAAGAGTTCGTTGATCAGCGCGAGGGCCAGGCGCGCCCGGTCGGGGTCGGTGGCCAAGGCCTTGAAGAAGTAGCGGCGACAATGGGCCCAGCAGGCGACCTCCACGACCTGGCCATTCCGATAGAGGTGGTCGAAGACCGTGTGCGCGTCAGCGACGAGGTAGCCGCGGTAGTCGCCGAGCAGCCGGTCGACCCCGGCGGAATCGTGCTTGGGCGCATAGCCGAAGAGCACGTGCCTCTCGGGGGCTGCGACGACCCAGAAGTGCCCGCGGCGGCACTTCTCGTTGGCCTGGACCAGTACGCCGGTCGCGTCGGTGCAGAGGTACGGCGACGAGAGCGCGTCTTCCCACATCGCGTCGATCAGCGGCTCGACGAGCGCCGCCAGCTCGGCGTGCCAGGTGCAGATCGTCGAGCGCGCCAGCTCGAGCCCCTCGCGGCCGTAGATGCGCTCCAGCCGATGCAGCGGCAGGTGGTCCTGCCAGCGCCGGACGATGGTGTCCGCGAGGAGCCCCGGACCGGCGAGGCCGCGCTCGATGGGGAGCTCCGGGGGACTGGCCTGCAAGACCTCCGTCGCCGCGCAGCGCTCGCGCTCCTTCGGCACAAACTTCGGCTTGTGCGTGCGCACGACCACGAGCGAGGCCGGACGCCGCCGACCTGTACCGAGGGCGAGTCCACGAACGCGCAGGTGAAAGCCGCGCAGCGAACACGCGGCCTCACATGCAGGCCCCGGCCCCGGCGCCACCCAACGATTCGGCGGAGTCTCACTGCTCCCGCGAAGGGGGCCCCAGCCGCTCCCAGCCCGCCCAGGACCGGCCAAAAGGGCCCGCCCCACCCCTGGTCATTGCCAGGCCCTCCGACCGTTTGACGAGGGGTACAGAAGATCAACAATGATACCAGTGCGTTACTGGCATGTCGCCTAACATCACAAATGATACTCATTGGTTGGGCACATGATGGGTATCGACTACCGTTCGCTAGTGCATACTACAACCAATATGCTATCATCATACAATAACACCGAGGTGCCAAACGATGCGACGGACGAGGCCCCGACAACCTGCCAGCGGACGCAGGGCCATCGCGTATTGCCGGGTTTCGACCGAGGAGCAGGCTTCAGGAGGCGTGTCGATGGAAGCGCAGGAGCGTGCCCTCCGCGCCTACTGCGAGATGAGAGGGCTCGAGCTGGACATGGTCGTCCAAGATCCCGGCGTGAGCGCAGGGCGGCCCTTTGCCGAGCGCCCCGGTGGCAACTTGGTGCGCGAGCGTGTTGACCGGGGAGAGGTCGGGGCCGTGATCGCTTGGAAGCTCGACCGCCTCTTCAGGGATGCCGGCGACTGTCTAAACACGACGAGGGGATGGGACCAGCGGGGTGTGGCTCTTCACCTTGTCGATCTCGGCGGGCAGGCGGTCGATACGACCTCGGCGATGGGCCGGTTCTTCCTGACAGTCATGGCTGCCGGCGCCGAGATGGAGCGGAACCTCGTCTCGGAACGGACGAAGTTCGCTCTTGCCTCCAAGAAGGCGAAGGGAGAGAGGGTCGGTCGCATACCCCTCGGTCAGCGCCTTTCCGCAGACGGGAAGCACCTAGAACCAGACTCCGGCGAGCTGGATACGATCTCCCTCGTCAAGAAGCTATACGCCGAGGGCTGGACCCAACGACAGATCGCGGACCATCTCAACGCCCTCGGCAAGAGGGTTCGCGGGCGGCGATGCGTAAGCTCGCCGTGGAGACAACCCACTATCAGCAGGCTGCTTCGGCGTGAGGGGAACTGAAGTGGGAAGGAGAAGAACACGATGCCCAAGAAGACGATAGTCGGAGACGAGGCGAAGACAACCACCACGCTGCGTCTCACCGATGAGATGGTGGAGCGCGCGGATACCCTCGCGGCCAGGCTGGGAATCACACGGGCGGCCGTGCTCCGAATGTCGCTCATGAAGGGCTTGAACGCGATGGAGGCGGAGTGCGGACCAGTGTACGTCCCCATTATCCGCAAGGTCGTGGACCCCGCGGTCCCCGGGGGGGTTCGGGGAAGGAAACCCGACGAGCCGGGCGACGAAGAGAGCGTGACTCCAAACGCCGACGCGGATCTCGGTAAATGTCGCAAGAAGGGTAAGTCATGAAGCCACGCAAGGTCGAGGTCTACCCGGTCCCCATCATCCGAGTGCCCGTCGGAGGGCTCCGGCGCAGGAAGCCGCCTCCGCTCACACGCGATGCCGACATGGCCGCGGTCTTCCACCGCACACTCGAGGAACCAACGACGGGTGAAGGCGCAGCCAGTGCATCCTGGAAGCCAGCGCGCACGGCCGGCGGCCAAGACAACCCGGTGAGGATCGTCAGGCTCCTCGTCGGGGCAACGACGGCGTCCCAGTCGCCCAAGGGAACAGAGGCGCACTGGCGCACGATCGGGCGGCTCAACGCCATCATGGCCCAGCGGCTCGTGTGCGGAGCGTGTGACGGGGGTGCCGACGGCAACAAGGTGTCATGCAGCGCTGCTTGCCCTCACTTCGAGCGCTGCGAATCGCGGGTCGCGTAGCTGAAATGCGCGCTGGCATCTACATCCGCAAGAGCCGGGAGGACAAGAGCAAGCCCGCGTTGAGGCTCGACGCCCAGCGCAACCAACTTCCTGCGGTGGCCGAGCGCAGGGGATGGG
This sequence comes from Deltaproteobacteria bacterium, assembly GCA_020848905.1. NCBI lineage: Bacteria > Pseudomonadati > Myxococcota > Myxococcia > Deltaproteobacteria bacterium. The sequence continues at coordinate 22,320 of JADLHG010000030.1, read as the reverse complement.
AGGTCGTCGTCGTGGAAGACGACGGCTTCGCCTCAGGGCAGGACCAAGCCCGGCTTCCCGGGCTCCAGCGGATCATCGCCGCGATCAAGCAACGGAGATTGGACGTCGTACTTGCCATCGAGCACACGCGCTTCAGCCGCGACGAGACCGCCAGACAGTCGCTTGAGTTCATCGAGCTGTGCCGCGCAAACGGGGTGAAGGTGGCGACCCCCGATGCTGTCTACGATCCCGACGAGCATCTGCAATGGTTCAACCTCTACCTCGCGGGCGGGCTCTCAGCGGTCGAGATGCGGCAGATCAGGCGCAGGATGGCCGAGGGCCGAGCCGAGGCGAGGCACCAGGGCAGATGGGCGGGCGGCCACCCGCCTCTCGGCTACACCCTCGGGGAGCACGGGCTTGAGCTGAGCAAGGATGCCGGTCGCGTGGAACAGGTGGTGCGCGCAGCGTTGGAGCAGGCGGCCTCCGGTGCGGCCAGAGCGACGGGAATCCCCGTCGGTACGGTCCGCAGGATGCTCAGGCCGCGCCGCTTGAACTTCTACGCTGGGTACCAGGACGATGGAACGGGCAACCTCGTCCGGGGCCAATGGCCTCCCATCATGGATCTGGATCTCGTTAGGCGAGTGCTGCTGGCCAAGAGCCGACGGAACGCCCGCGGCGGAAAGAGCACGACCGCTGCGCACCTCCTGACCGGCCTCGGCATCCTTCGATGCGGTCATTGCGAACGCAGCATGAAGACCTGGAAGGACCACAAGAAGAACCCGCGCACCGGCGAGCCATACGACCGGCCCACGTACTACGGCTGTGCAAGCAGGACCGAGGTGGCGGCCGAGTGTCCCGGCCGCAAGATGGTCCGCGCGGAGATCCTGGAGAGGAGGGTTCTGGAAGATGTCGAAAGGCGTCTCAGCGACCGTGCGGCGCTCAAGAGGGCCTTCGATGCCTACCGCCGCGCTGCCGACCTCGGGGGCGGAAGGAATCTGGAAGCCGAGCGCGACGCCAGCCGGAAGGCGAAACAGAGACTCGTGCGGGCCGTGGCCGAGGGCGTGATCTCCTTCGAGGATGCCAGGCCAGAACGAGAGCGCCTCGACATGGACCTCGCGCGGATCGACGAGCAACTGAGCGAGGCCAGGCTCGGACCGATCTCTCCCGACTTGATCCCCCGCGCGGTGCGCCTCGACGTCTTGAGCTTCGACGAGAAGCGCGAGTACCTTTGCGCGTGCCTGGAGAGCATCCGGGTACGGCTGCCGTTCGTGTACCTCGACTATCGGTTCGCCGTGCTGGGGAGCGGAAAGACGCGAGCGAGGCTGGAACTCTGATGCGGAAGGATGATCAGGGCATTTGCGGGGAGGCGCTCGTTCTACCGACTGAGCTACCTGGGCGTAGCGTCGGTGCCGGCCGATGTTGCGAGCCGTGACGGCCGCTTGTCTAGCAGGCTTTGGGGGGCGAGGTCAACCTCGTGGACGTCTCGGTTCGCGTGGAGGTGTCCGCTCGCTGCGACATGTCTCAGGGGGCGGACAACGGCCGTTGGTTTTCGGACGCTCTCTCGCGGAGTGCGATGGGGGCTCTCGTCATCACCTCGCATCCTCGCTCGGGAATTCGCCCCGGCACACCCGCTGCACTACGGGCGCTCGAGGAGGGTTTCGTCATGCGCGTGAGGTCGCGATTTCTCGTCGGAGCGGGGCTGGCCGTGACACTCGGCAGCGCGTCGTCGGCGCTCGCCGAGGGGCAGGGTTTCAACTTCGCGAACGTGCCGGTGCACGCGCGGGGCGAAGGCGCGGGTGCGCGCGCGGGGATGCCGCTCTACCTGGTGAACCGGCCGGTCGCGGTGCGCTTGCCCGCGCGGCAAACGCCCGAGCAGAGCCCGACGCCGGTGACGACGGGCCCGGTGCTCCTCTCGCCGAAGCCGCAGGTGGCGCGCTGCGAGAAGCCGTGGGCGAACTTCTGCACGTGGGTCACGACGGTCACCGAGACGCGCATCGCGCCCCGACGGGTGGACCCCTGGGAAGGGAGTCTCGGCGGCTTCAAGCGCGGGGATCGGCTGCGCATCGAGACGCAAGAGAAGTCGGCGGTGCTCGAGCTCCCCGGAGTGTGCGGCGAGAACGGCCGCCTGGAGGTGCTGCCCTGGCGCCTCGAGGGCGTGGATGCCGGCGCGCTGCGCCGTGCGGTGACGAGCGCCCTGCGCTTCGTGCCGTTCCGCGAGATCCTGGACGCCCCGGTTCCCGAGCCGGTCTTCGACGCCTTCGGGCAGGTCGGGCACACCGCGCCGCTGAAGCTCGCGGGCCCCGAGACGCTCGCCGTGCACACGCCCGTGCGGGTCTCCGCCGTGTGCACCGTCGGAGGTTCCCGCCGCGTGGCCTACGCGAACGCGCAGGGCAAGCGCACCGAGTGGAGCTCGACGGAGAAGCAGATCCAGATGCCGCTCCCGGGCGGCGGCTACGAGCGCGGCTACACGCGCGTGATCACCGAGACGGTGCACTCGGGGCGGCAGCAGCGCCACTATCAGCCGTGGGTCGTGGACGGGAACGTTTTCGCCACGCCGGCCTACCAGGCTGCGACCGGAGAGCGCCAGGCCGACCTGCTCTTCCTCGCGGCGCTTCCCATCGGTGCGCGTGTCTCCGTCACGAACGTGGACATGGAAGGGCGCTGGATGGCCGGCCACACGCTGACGACGCGCGTGAAGAGCGGCACGGGCTCGCTGAAGCTGGCCATCCCTGCACCCGAGGCCGGGGCGACCTACCGATTGGCGGTGCACTTCCCGGGGAGCCTCGACGCGTCGAACACCACGCGGCTCACGCACACCTTCCAGCTCCCGGGGGCCAGCGACAGCCGCGTGCAGCAGCACGGCCTGGCCTACTATCGTCTTGGGCTCGGGATGGGTCAGCTCGAGACCCTCGAGGTCCGGCCGTAGTCACCGGCCGGGAGTCCGCGCAGGGCTAGCGGGGCTTGGGCAGGGTCGGGGGGTAGCGGAGCGCCACGTACTGCGGGGCGGCGAGGCGAGAGGCGGCGCGGCGCGTTCGGCTCCAGTGCACGAGCGCACCCAGGGACGAGACGAGGCCTGCGCCGAGGAACAGAGCCACCAGAGCAACCAACAGCAGCGGCATCGCAACCTCCGTACCTATCTACTACGTGGCCGAGCTCGGCTCCTTCGATCAGCCGAATCCGCCGGGAATCGTCGGTTCACCCCGTCGGGTGGCTGCTCGGCGCCACCGCTTGTCAGTAGAGCAAGTCCTGTGCCTGTAATCGGCCACGCCGAATCAACACCTTAGGTCGTGCCCCCTCAGTCTTTCGGCGCGCCTGCGCCAAATGCCGGATCCCTGTGCCAGGGGTGCGCCTGCCTGCCCCGGGGCCGGGCTTCCCGCCTGACGCCTGCAGGCGGCGAACGCGGTGCGTCGGAATTTTGGGCGGAGCCCCTAGGCGCAGGACGTCGGCTGGCGTAAAACCCTTCGACCCCGCGGGCCGCAGGTTGGCGCGGCGCGACGCGTCCACGGGGCGCCCGGCCTCGGCGGGTCGGCGCGGGAGACGACAGGGGTGAGGTGGCGCGTGGGATCAGCTCTCGGCAGACCTTCACACAGCAAGGGAGACACGAGCATGAGGCGGACGTTCTCGGCCCTCGGGGTGGTCGCTTTCTTGGGCCTCGGCGCGGGTTGCGTGGACAACGCGGCGCGCGTCGAGGACACGCAGAAGACCTGCACGGACGGTGAGGACAACGACAAGGACGGCCTCATCGACTGCGACGATCACGACTGCAAGACGCTCGAGCAGTGTAAGGGGAATACGGGCGGGGAGACCTGCGGCAACGCGAAGCTCGACCCCGAGGAGAAGTGCGACACGAAGATCCCCGACGGGCAGCCGGGCTCCTGCCCCGCGCGATGCGACGACGGGGTGGCCTGCACGGCGGACGGGGTGAAGGGGGCGGGAACCTGCGCGGCCGTCTGCGCGAGCGAGCCCACCACCGCGTGCAAGGGGGGGGATGCCTGCTGCCCGCAGGGGTGCGACGCGAAGAGCGACAGCGACTGCTCGGGGAGCTGCGGCAACGGGGGCGTCGAGCCGCCGGAGAAGTGCGATACGAAGATTGCCGAAGGTCAGCCGGGCGCGTGCCCGTCGAGCTGCGACGACGGCGCCTCCTGCACCGAGGACAAGCTGCTGAACGCGGGGAGCTGCGACGCCGTGTGCGCTTTCACGGCGATCACCGCGTGCAAGGGAGGCGACGGCTGCTGTCCGACGGGCTGCGACGCGAAGTCGGACAGCGATTGCTCGCCCACCTGCGGCAACGGCACCGTCGAGCCTCCGGAGCAGTGCGACACCAAGATCCCGTCGGGACAGTCGGGGGCCTGCCCCACGGGCTGCGACGACGGCAACGCCTGCACGCAGGACACGCTGCTCAACCCAGGTACCTGCGGCGCGACGTGCACCTCGACGGCGGTGACGCAATGCAAGGGGGGCGATGGATGCTGTCCGTCGGGGTGCAACGCGCTCTCCGACGGCGATTGCTCGGCCACGTGCGGTAACGGCACCGTCGAGCCGCCGGAGAAGTGCGATACCAAGGTCGCGGCCGGACAGCCGGGGGCGTGTCCGACGGCCTGCGACGACGGCAACTCCTGCACGCAGGACAAGCTCCTGAACGGCGGGACCTGCGCCGCCGGGTGCAGCCAGAGCGCGATCACGCAGTGCCGGAGCGGGGACGGCTGTTGCCCCGTCGGGTGCAACGCGCGGAGCGACAGCGATTGCTCGCCGAGCTGCGGCAACGGCGTGGTGGAGGTGCCCGAGCGCTGCGACACCAAGATCCCCGTCGGACAGGTGGGCGCCTGCCCGACGAGCTGCAACGACCAGAACGCCTGCACACAGGACACGCTGCTGAACGGCGGGACCTGCGCGGCCACGTGCAACTCGGTGGCCATCACGCAGTGCAAGGCCGGGGACGGCTGCTGCCCGACGGGCTGCAACGCCCTGTCCGACGCGGACTGCTCGGCGAGCTGCGGCAACGGCGTGGTGGAGCCGCCGGAGAAGTGCGACACCAAGATCCCCGCGGGACAATCCGGGGCCTGTCCCACGCGGTGCGACGACGGCAGCGCGTGCACGCAGGACGCGCTGCTCAACGGCGGGACCTGCGCGGCCCAGTGTTCCTCGACGGTGATCAACCAGTGCAAGGCCGGCGATGGCTGCTGTCCGGTGGGCTGCAACGCGCTCTCCGACACGGACTGCTCGCCGACCTGCGGCAACGCCGTGGTGGAGCCGCCGGAGAAGTGCGATACGAAGATCCCCGTCGGACAGGCGGGCGCCTGCCCGGTGGGCTGCAACGACCAGAACGTGTGCACGCAGGACACGCTCCTGAACGGCGGGACCTGCTCGGCGACGTGCAACTTCAGCGTGATCACGCAGTGCAAGGGAGGCGACGGCTGCTGCCCGGTGGGGTGCAACGCGGTCACCGACGGCGATTGCTCGCCGACCTGCGGCAACGGCGTCGTCGAGCCGCCCGAGGTATGCGACATCAAGATCCCGATCGGACAGGCGGGCGCCTGCCCGGTGGGCTGCAACGACCAGAACGTGTGCACGCAGGACACGCTCCTGAACGGCGGGACCTGCGCGGCCACCTGCAGCTACACGACGATCACGCAGTGCCAGGCCGGCGACGGTTGCTGTCCCGTGGGGTGCAACGCCAACACGGACAGCGATTGCACCTCGCAGTGCGGCAACGGCGTGCTCGAGCCGAAAGAGCTCTGCGACACGGCCATTCCACCGACGATGAAGGGCTCGTGCCCCACCGCGTGCACCGACGGGAACGTGTGCACGACCGACCTGCTGCTGAATCCCGGCACCTGCCTGGCCCAGTGCAGCTTCACGGTGATCACGCAGTGCCAGGCGGGGGACGGGTGCTGTCCTCCGGGCTGCAACGCGGCCACCGACGGAGACTGCGCGGCCGTCTGTGGCAACGGGGTGCTCGAGCCGACGGAAAAGTGCGACATCAAGATTCCACCCACGTCGGTCGGGGCCTGCCCGCAGGGGTGTGGTGACCAGAACGTGTGCACCACGGACACGCTGCTCAATCCGGGGACCTGCCAGGCCCAGTGCGTCTACACGCCGATCACGCAGTGCCAGAGCGGGGACGGCTGTTGCCCGAGCGGCTGCTACAAGAACACCGACAGCGACTGCGCCGCCTGCGCGCCGGGGACGCACGACTGCAACGGGAAGTGCGTGAGCGACTGCTTCGTGGGCAGCTGCGGCTCGCTCTGCGTGACCTGTCCCGCTCCGGCGTACGCCACCCCTGCCTGCGTGAACTGCAAGGCCTGCGACTTCACCTGCGGGCCGGGGCGCGAGAAGTGCCCCGCGAGCCCGACGCAGTGCCGCCTGACGTGGGGGGACGGCTCCGATGGGGCGTTCAATACCAACGACTACCCGAGCGACGGCACGCGGGACATCTATCTGCCGCTCGGGATCACGCGGAACGCGCGGTCCTTCGTGGTCAACACCGACGCGTCGCCGCGCTACGGGACGTACAACTTCAAGTCCATCTACGTGGCGCTCGGCGATACGCTGACCGGCGTCGGCACCCGGCCCGTGATCCTTCGCAGCACCGAGGGGCTGACGCTGAGCGGGGCGATCGACGTGAGCGGCCTGCCCGGCAAGCTGACTCGGACGGGGAGCGCTCCGGGCGGAGCCGGAGGACCGGGGGCCGGCGCGGGGGGCGCGGGTCTCGTGAACTGCTGCCAGGGCTCTACCGGTGGAGGGATCGGCGGCGGTGGCGGCGCGAACACGCTCGCGGCCTCTACGAGTGACTGCGTGTGCGGCATCGGGTGCGGCGGGTCCTTCGCCACGGTGGGCGGGAGCGCCGACTACGGCAAGTCGGGGTGCCGCGCGGGAGCCACGTACGCCTTCCTGGACGGCTCGGGGAGCCTTCGCGGCGGCTCCGGAGGCGGCGGCGCGGGGGCGAACCAGTGCACGATCACCCTCGCGGGCTCGTCGGGCGGCGGCGGCGGCGGTGGCGCCCTGCGCATCGTCACGGCGGGTTCGATCTACATCGCGAGCGGGACGATCGCCTCGCGCGGCGGCGTGGGAGGTTCGGCGGCTGGCGGCGGCGGGTCCGGCGGCGCCATCGAGCTCGTGGCTCGGGGCACGATCATCAACAACGGGCTCATCATCGCCACCGGCGCAGCGGGCTGGCCCGGCGCGCCGAGCAGCTGTCAGGGGGCCCTGCAGGGAGGCGACGGCGTGATCGCGATCTACACCGCGTCGGGCATGTCGGGGAACGGCAAGATGTCCCCGACGCCCACCAAGAGCGACGGGCTCCCCTCGGGCTGCGAGAAGTAGCCCTCCTCGACAACTCCCGGCATTGAAGCTAGAACGCAGCTCGACCTGAGCTGTGGGAGGGGACGATGCGCGCTGTTTTCTGGGCCTGGGGAATCGTCGTTCTGTGCGGATTGGCGACGGGCTGCGCGGACAACGCCAGCCGCGCGGAGGACACGCAAAAGACCTGCACCGACGGGGACGACAACGACAAGGACGGCCTCGTCGACTGCGACGATCACGACTGCAAGACCCTCGAGCAGTGCAAGGGCCTGACGGGGGGGCAGACCTGCGGCAACGGCGTGGTCGAGGGGGACGAGCTCTGCGACACGAAGATCCCCGAGGGGCAGCCGGGGGCCTGCCCGGGGAAGTGCGACGACGGCCAGGGGTGCACGGCGGACTCGTTGAAGGAGGGCGGGACGTGCAAGGCGGCGTGCGCGCACGAGGTGATCGCGAAGTGCCAGGGGGGCGACGGTTGCTGCCCGAAGGGGTGCGACGCGGCCTCGGACAGCGACTGCTCGGGCGCGTGCGGTAACGGGGCGGTCGAACTGCCCGAGCTGTGCGACACGAAGATCCCCGCCGGGCAACCTGGGGCCTGTCCGACGAAGTGCGACGATGGCCAGGCCTGCACCGCGGACGAGCTGCTCGGCGGCGGGACCTGCGACGCGAGCTGCCGCGCGACGGTTATCGTCGAATGCGGAAGCGGGGACGGCTGCTGCCCGACGGGGTGCGAGGCGAAGACCGACGGGGACTGCTCGGCGAGCTGCGGCAACGGGGTCGTCGAGGCCCCGGAGACGTGCGATACCCAGATCGCCGCGGGACAACCGGGGGCCTGCCCGACGAGCTGCGACGACGGCAACGCCTGCACGCAGGACAGCCTGCTCAACGGCGGGACCTGCGGGGCCACGTGCAGCGCGCCCACGATCACGCAGTGCAAGGGGGGCGACGGGTGCTGCCCGACGGGGTGCACCAAGCTCTCCGACGGCGACTGCTCCGCGACCTGCGGCAACGGGACGGTGGAGCCGCCGGAGAAGTGCGACACCAAGATTGCCATCGGCCAGCCGGGGGCCTGCCCGATCGGCTGCAGTGACGGTAACGCCTGCACGCAGGACAGCTTGCTCAACGGCGGAACCTGCGGGGCGGTGTGCAGCTTCGCCGCGATCTCGCAGTGCAAGGCCGGCGACGGTTGCTGCCCCGCGGGGTGTAACGCGCTCTCCGACAGCGATTGCTCGGCGAGCTGCGGTAACGGCGTCGTCGAGGCGCCGGAGAAGTGCGACACACAGATCGCTCCCGGGAAGGCCGGGGCGTGCCCGGTCGGCTGCGGCGACGGCAACGCGTGCACGCAGGACGTGCTCTTGAACGGCGGGACCTGCGCGGCGACCTGCGTCTTCAACGCGATCACGCAGTGCAAGGCGGGGGACGGCTGCTGCCCGACGGGGTGCAATGCGAACTCCGATTCTGATTGCTCGCCGAGCTGCGGCAACGGGGTGGTCGAGGCGTCGGAGCGGTGCGACACCAAGATCGCCATCGGCCAGCCGGGGGCCTGCCCGATCGGCTGCAGCGACGGGAACGTGTGTACGCAGGACGTGCTGCTGAACGGCGGGACCTGCGCGGCGAGCTGCGCCTTCAACGCGATCACGCAGTGTCGGGCGGGGGACGGCTGCTGTCCGACGGGGTGCAATGCGAACACGGATTCTGATTGCGCGCCGCGCTGCGGGAACGGCGTGCTGGAGGCGCAGGAGGCGTGCGACACCGCGATTCCGACGGGGCAGACGGGGGCCTGTCCAGTGGGCTGCAGCGACGGCAGCGTGTGCACCGCGGACGCACTGCTGAACCCGGGCACCTGCCTCGCGCGGTGCAGCTTCACCGTGATCACGCAGTGCCAGGCGGGGGACGGGTGCTGCCCCCCGGGGTGCAACGCGGCGACCGACGGGGATTGCTCGGCGGTCTGTGGTAACGGGGTGCTGGAGCCGAGCGAGCGCTGCGACACGCAGATCGGCGCGGGGCAGACGGGGGCCTGTCCGACGAGCTGCAACGATCAGAACGCCTGCACGCTCGACGCGCTGCTCAACCCGGGCACCTGTCAGGCCCAGTGCAGCGCCACGGCGATCACCCAGTGCACGAGCGGCGACGGCTGCTGCCCTTCCGGGTGCTACCGCAACACGGATAGCGATTGCGCGAGCTGCGCGCCGCAGACCCACAACTGCAACGGGCAGTGCGTGAGCGACTGCCAGGTGGCGACCTGCGGCACCGCATGCTCGCCCTGCTCGGCGCCGCTCTACGCCACGCCCACCTGCAACTGCCTGGGGTGCGACTTCACCTGCGGCCCGGGACGCGAGAAGTGCCCGAGCTCGCCCACGCAGTGCCGGCTTGCGGCGGGGGACGGCTCGGACGGGGACTTCAACACGAGCAACTACCCCGACACGGGGGCAAACGATGGCGCGCTGCCCCCGGGGATCACGCGCTCCGGTCGGTCTTTCGTGGTGAACACCGACGCGGCGCCGCGCTACGGGACCTACAACTTCGGGACGATCACCATCTCTCTCGGCGACGAGCTCATCGTGCCCACCGAGCAAACTGGCCTCTCTCGGCCTCCGCAGCGCACGAGGCCGCTCGTGCTGCGTGCGACGGGGGGGCTGACGGTCACGGGGCAGATCCGGGTGAGCGGTGGAGACTACCTGTACCAGGAGGGCTGGTCCTCGGCCCGGTCCGGCGTGGGGGGGCCCGCGGGAGGATCGGGAGGGGACAACCTGGTCAACTGCTGCCAGGGCGCCAACGGCGGTGGGCTCGGTGGCGGAGGTGGCGCGAACAGCCTCGCGGCGTCCACGGCGGGCTGCGTGTGCGGCGCGGGGTGCGGGGGCTCGTTCGGCACCGTGGGTGGCAGCGCGGATTTCGGGACCTCGGGGTGTCGGGCTGGGGCCACCTACTCGCACCTCGACGCGCAGGGGAGCCTGCGCGGGGGCTCGGGCGGTGGCGGCTACGGGCTCGGGAGCTGCGCGTCTCCGAGCGGGCAGTACAATGGCGCCGGGGGTGGTGGTGGGGCTCTGCGCATCGTCACGGCCGGCTCCGTCTATCTCGCGAGCGGCGCCATCGAAGCGCGAGGCGGCTACTTCGGTGGCTCGGGCGGGGCGATCGAGATCGTGACGCGCGGGCAGCTCATCAACAACGGACGCGTGGACGCGACGGGGGCGCCGGGGATGGCGGGGAGCCCGAGCACCTGTCCTGCCGTCGGACAGCAGTTTCTCCGCGGCGGGGACGGCGTGATTGCGCTCTACGCCGCGGGGGGGCGGTCGGGTAACGGCACGTACGCGCCCACGCCCATCACGAGCGACGGGCTCCCCTCGGGCTGCGAGTAGGGGCCCGGCCCGGGAGCACCTGCTCGAGCCTCCTCACTTGGCCGTCGGCGCGAGCGCTTTCACGAGCAGCGGCGGGACCCGATAGATCGCTCGCACCAGATTCCCCTGAGAGCTCACCTCGGCCCCCCTAAGGGCGCGCACCGCCTGCCCCGACGCCTTCTGGTAGGCGTCCTTGACCACCTGGACCACGGCCTCGGCGCGACGCGTGCGACACCAGAGGCCGACCTCGAGCGTGAGACCGCCGCTCTCACCGGCCCGCGCGTCGACCGTCACGGCCTCGACCTCGGTGCGCTTCGCGTGCTCCGGGCTGGCGAGCGCGCGCAGCTCGAGCACGAGGTCGCTTCGGTAGGTCGCGAAGGGGCGCCAGAGCGCGCGAGGTTTGCCGACGGTCCGCTGCCCGAGCGCCGTCACCAGCGTGCGCGCGCTCGCGTCATCGGCGAGGGCGAAGGTCTGACGGTCGAGAACCAGGGTCCCGAGGCCGCTAGTCACGGGCGCGTAGCCCAGGCCCTCGAGGCGCGTCGTGCTGCGACTCGCGCGGCTGCTGGTTCCTCGCGGTGCGAGCAGGAGCGCCGTGGGCCTTCCACCGCCTGCCCGCCACAGGAGCGCGAGCGGGCCGAAGTTGTCGCCCCCGGCGGCGGAGGCCAGGCCGCCGCGCGCGAGGGGCCCCGCGGCAGCGACCAGCTCGACGAGCTCGGCGGGCAGGGGGAGCGGCCCGAGGAGCTCCTCGAACGCCAGGAGGTGCCGGCCCCGCAGGTTCAGCAGCACGAGCTCGGCGACCGCATTCGGCGCGTAGCGCGTGAGGCGTTCGGCGCGGACGAGCTGCTCGGCGGGCTCGGCCACTGCGGTCACCGTTCCCACGGCGCCGGGCTGCGGCGGGTCCACTGTGCGTTTCGTGCACCCCGTCGTCGCGAACACCACGCCGAGCACGCCCGCGGCGAGCGGCGATCCTTTGCTCATCGGAAGCCCCCAAGCCGTGCGCGCCGGCCCGGGGCGGCGCACGCAAAAAAAACCCGCCAGGGGTTAGCCTGACGGGCTTTCGTTACGACGTGGTCTTACGAGTCAGAGCGACGACCGCTTACTCAGCGGCGCCACCCTCCTCGCCCTTGGCCTTCTTGGCCTTCTTGGCCTTCTTGCCGCCCTTCTTCGCGCCTTCCTCACCACCAGCAGCGCCGCCCTCTTCGCCTTCCTTGGCCTTCTTCTTGCCGGCCTTGGCAGCCTTCGCCTCGCCGTCGTGTCCGTGACCGAACGCGACGCCGGAGAGGGCCACAGGAGCCACAATCAGGGACAGCACCACCACGAGCTTCTTCATCATTGGTCTCGCCTCCATTGGCAAAAAAGTCGCGTGCACGATACACAGCGCCGCCGGGCGATGCAACTGCGTTTAGCACGGAGCGGGGATCGTGCTATCTACCACCGCCCGATCGGAGGTCATGAACATGATGTCGCACACCGTCGTGCCTGTTTTCTGCGTCCTCGCGTTGGTCGCGGGCTGCTCCTCGAGCTCCGGCACCAGCGATGCGCGGGCGGCTGACAGTCGGGTCGGAGACGCCGCGATGACCGATCGCGGGGCGCGCGACCTCGTCGAGGTGGATACGAGCACCGCCTGCAATCCGCCGAACAACGCGGTCACGGCTACGGGGTCGTTCCAGGCCACGCTCGTCAACGCGGGTGCGAACCTCGGCCAGCCCAGCCCGGGAACGATCCCCTGCGCGGCGACCTTCGACGCGAACTCCGGTATCAGCCTCGGGGGAGGCAAGTATTCGGGGGCCTTCAACCTCAGCTGCTACGGCGTGGCGGGTGAGAGCTACTTCGGCTTCGCCACGGTCTCGCTGGCCAAGCCCGCGGCGGGGACGACCTCGAGCGTCGGCCGCGCAGGGTCGATCTTCCAGGGCGGGACCTACGTCTGGAACGGCCAGAGCGACGTCGCCTACGAAGAGGGCCCGCGCTGCGGGACGAAGCAGGACCTGTCGAAGGCCTGGGAGGGGCAGACGGGCGGCAAGCTGACGCTCGACACGCTGTCCGGCGACGACCTGACCTTCCACCTCACCGAGACCACCTTCACGCCGGGCCAGGGCGGGCTGAACTACAAGGGCACGGGCAGCTTCAAGCTCTCGGGGTCGGGCGCGGTCAAGATCAAGAACCTCTGAGTCGGGCGGCTTGCCGAGCCTCGCATCAGAAGGTGAGCCCCGTCGTCTTGAGCGTGCCGTTGACGGTGCACAGCGCGTGGGTGGAGACGTTCTCGAGGGTCACGCCGATGAAGCCGATCTCCGCGAGCCCGGACGCGGGCTGCCACTGCTTCACGAAGAGCGTGCCGCCGATCGGGTCGGGCTTCTTGCCCTGGTAGTAGAGCGTGTCGGTGGTCAGGTTGGTGTAGGTCGTGCCGTCGATCAGGTTGACGATCACCCCCGTCTGCTGGCGGTGCTTCGAGGAGAGCGCGATGCTCCCCACCTGCCCCTTTAGGTCGAGCTGCAGGCTGCCCGTCAAGCTCCCTTGCACTGCGCTGACGGTGAGCACCCCGCCGCTGTGTATGACGTACACGTTGCCGGCGAAGCTCGGGTGACAGCCGCTGTAGGTGAGCTGGACCTGCGCCTTGCTCGGGCCCCCCCCCGTGTCGGCAGCGCGCCGCTGGTCTGCGACGGGAGCTCCGCCGTCGCGACGACGGGCCGCATCACGTCTTGTCGCGCCGTCCGGGCGAGGGCCGCCGTCTGCTGCCGGGCCCGCGCCGCCGTCCGAGCTCGAGGGGCCCGGGCCGCCACCGTCGGTCTGCGTGGCTGCTCCCCCGTCTCCGCCGGGAGCGTTGCCGCCGCCTTCGCAGGCCGCTTGACCGAGGCCGAGAAGAAGCGTCGCGAGGGTGCCGACAAGTCGCGAAGCCGCTGCGTGCTGCATCACCTGTGCTCCGTGCGAGGCTGTTCGCGCACTCTTACGGGCCGACACCCCGATTCTTCCCGCCGACCGCGGCGGTGCTCCGGCGGTCGCGAGCCCGGCCGCCGTCCTCTCGAGGCTCAGCGCCCTGGAACTTCGTCGGTACGCAGCTTCCCTCGCAGCTTCCAGCCCGTGTGCAGGAGCCAGGTTCGTGGCTCACCGACCGTGGGCTCTCCCGAGGGTGGCACGGGCGCGACATCCCTCCAGCCGCCCTCGAGATAGCGCGCCGAGGAGCACGGATCGAGCTCGCGCCTGGGCACCCACTTGCCGCACTCGACGCAGTGCTTCCGTCGGTTCTGGAGCACGTAGGCGACGGCACGCTTCGTCTCGCTCGGCGTTTTCAAGATGCGCTGGTGGTAGCGGTCGGCGAAGACCCGCCCGTGTCGCCCGAGGCTATCGTTGAGTCGCCGGGCGAGGCGAATCGCCAGGCCCCTGAGCCCCTTCATCAGGACGTCCCGGTCCTTGGCCTCGGCGATGAGGTGCAGGTGGTTCTTCTGGATCGAGTAGTGGGCGAGGTTGAGCCCGTGGCGGCCGAGCGCCGCCCGAAATGCACCCTCGATCAGCCGGAGCTGCGGCTTGGCGCGCAGGTTGGGCAGGTCTGACACGACCTTCATCGTCAGGTGCACCGGAAAACGGCTCGCGAGGAGCGGCCGCATCCGATGGGGGAGGCCGCTCCCCGGCTGCTTCTTCCGCCCCGCACCCTTCCGCTTACCGCCCCACCCCGTCGCCTCCCGCAGTGGCAACGGGAGCTGTTTCGCAGAACCCGCCGGCAGACGTGTGCCAGAAGCCCGGTCATCTCCCGAGGAGGATTTGCGTTTTCGTGCCAATATGAATAAGGCTAATACTAGCAAAGTGCTGGTCTGACGTCAAGCGATGTCCTTGCACGAACAAACACACAAACACCCCTCTTCGCCGCACCGGTCCACCCCCGCCCGCGCCCTCGCTCACCCCCACCTTTCCCAGGGCAGTGCCATCAGCTCTCCCGGAACCCTTGACCGGCGGCATGCGATCACACCCCTCCCGCGCTCGCGCCTTGACAGTGCGGCGGCTCACATGCGACGGACCGTCGATCGGGGAGGGTCCATGCCGCATCGTCGCAGTCGCAGGACGCATCGTTTCGCGCGCCGATTCGTGTCTCGCCTCGGCGGCTGCCTGGCGCTCCTCCTCGCGGGTGCCGCGTGCGACGGGGACCCCGAGGGCATGCGCTTTCCGGAGCTGGGTCCGCACGACGGGCTCTCGCCGCTCGTCGAGCGGGTGGGCCTCGCGCACGCGTTGCCGTGGGGAGAGGAAGGGGCGGCGCGCACCGAGCGAGCCCGGCAGCTCGCGCTCCTGCGGGGCCTCGGCGTCAGGCACGCCCGCATGGACTTCACCTGGCACGCCCTCGAGAAGAAGGCCGGGGAGTGGGATTTTCGCGCGCTCGACGCGGTAGTCGAGGACGCGGCGCGGGCGGGGGTCTCGCTGCTCGGGGTCGCGGCCTACGGCAACCCCGCCTACCCGTCGGCCTCGGGGAGCGAGCCCGGCACGCAGCTCCCGCTCGACGCACCCCCCGAGGTCTACTTCCCGCCGGTCGATCCGGCGCACTACGCGCGCTACGTGGCGACGATCGCGAAGCGGTACGCGGGTCGCGTCCCGGCCTATGAGCTCTGGAACGAGGAGAACATCGGCTTCCGCTTCTGGCGCCCCAAGGCCGACGCGGCGGCCTACGCGCGCCAGACCCTGGCGGCGGCGCGCGCCGGACGGGCCGCGTGTCCCTCGTGCCTCTTTCTCCTCGGCGGGCTGTCGATGCCGCAGCCCTATCCGAAGCTCGAGCTCTACCCGCCGGGGCCGGGCTACCTGGGCGAGCTCTACCGGGCCGTCCCCGAGCTCAACGAGGCGCTCGACGCCGTGGCCTACCATCCGTACCAGTACCCGAAGGACCCGCCGGAGTTCGAGACGGCGGCCTGGCCCGAGAAGCCGCAGGGAAGCCTGGCCACGCAGACGCGGCAGATCGCCGAGCGCGTGAAGAGCCAGAGCCGCGCCATCCCGCTCTGGATCACCGAGAACGGCTGGCCCACCAACCCCAAGGTTCCCGAGACCGACGAGGAGGTGGCCCGCATCTTTGGCCTCGAGCTCTCGCTGGTGAAGCTCGCGCGCGGCTTTCTCGGCGAGCCGCAGTTCCGGAAGCTCGTGGAGACGATCCGCGGCGTGAGCGAGCAGGACCAGGCGCGCTACCTCGTGCGTTCCGTGCTCATCGGGCTCGTGTCGGGGGTGCACCGCGCTTACCTCTACACGCTCCTCGACTTCCCCGTGGAGCCGGAGATCAATCAGGAGGCCGCGTTCGGCCTCTTCCGGCCGAACGGCGCCGAGAAGCCGTCGGCGCGGGCGCTGCGCACGCTGCTCACGCGCTTCGGGAGTTACCGGTTCGTCGGCGAGGTGACCGAGGCGCTCCTCCTCGGCGCCGACGACCGCGCCGTGGCCTTCCGCGACGGGAACCGGCTCCTACTGGCCTTCTGGCGCTGGAAGGGCGCGGCGGGGAGCGTCACGCTCCGTCTGCTTCCGGGCCAGCCGACGCTCTACGACCTCGAAGGGCGTGCGCTGGCCGCGGGCGGGACTCCGGCGTCGGTGAAGGTGCCGCTCGGTCCGGACGTGGTCTGGCTGGAGATCACTCCGCCCCTTTGACCGGTCGGCGCAGCGCGGCCATCCCCTGTGCGAGGTGTCCGGGCAGATTCGGCGAGGTCACGAGCACGCTCTGCACGAGCCCTTCGAGCGCCTGGTGCGTGCCGCGGTCCAGGTCCTGTCCCACGTCGATCAAGCGCTTCGCGAGCCCGAGCGCTGCGGCCGGCCGGGCCAGCAGGCGTGCTGCGAGCCGGCGCCCCGCGGCCTCGAGGTCGGCCGGCGCGACGACCTCGTGGACGAGGTTCATGCGCTCGGCCTCGGCGGCGGTCACCGTGTCCCCGAGGAGGATGAGCTGCTTCGCGCGGGCCGCACCCACGAGCCGGACGAGGCGCGTCGTGCCGCCGCAATCGGGGACGAGACCGAGGTAGATCTCGGGGACCCCGAGGAGCGCGTCCTCGGTGGCGATGCGGAAGTCGCAGGGCAGGACCAGCTCGAGACCGAGCCCCGCGCAATAACCATGGATGAGCGCGATGGAGGGCTTCTCGATCGTCTCGAGCAGGCCCAGCGTGCCCTGGATCGAGCGCACGAGCTGACGCAGGCGGACTCCCTCCGCGTCGGCTCCCGGCTGGGCCGCGCCCGCGAGCCAGCCGAAGTCGATGCCCCCCGAGAAACACGGTCCCTCGGCGCGCAGCAGGATCACGCGCGCCGCCGGGTCGGCCTCGAGGCGCAGCAAGCCGCCGCGGAGCTGCTCGAGGACGACGTCGTTGATGGCGTTGCGCTTCTCGGCGCGACGGAGCGTGACGATGCCGAGCCCCTCCTCGAGGTGGGCGGTGACGAGCTCACTCATGGAAATCCTCCTGTCGTCGGGCCTCGAACTCGTGCACGGCGCGGGCGTGCTTCAGCACGAAGGCCAAATCGTCGTTGCCCGAGATGAGGCACATCTTGGCGTAGTGATCGATCGCGAAGCGCAGGGGCCGGCCACCGGGCCACTGGACGGCCTGCGCCGGCAGGTCGATGGCCAGCCAGAGGTCCGGGTGCGCCGCGAGCTCCTGCACGAGGGCCGCGTGGTCCGGCGCCGAGAGCGCGATGGGGATGAGGCTGCTCTTGAGCGCCGAGATGGCGAAGGCCTCCGCGAAGGAGCGCGCGACGACGGCCCGGAAGCCGGCACCCACGAGCGCGCCGGCGGCCTGGTCGCGGGGGGTGCCGCAGCCGAAGCGGCTTCCCGCCATGAGGACGCGCGGCTTCTTCCCCGGGCGCGCCTGGTTGAGCGGAAACGAGGGGTCGGGGGTGCCGTCGGGCAGCAGGCGCAGCTCGGCGAAGAGGTGCTGGCCGAGGCCGGCCTTGTCCGGGCAGGTGAGGAAGCGCGGCGGCAGGAGCTCGTCGGTGGTGACGTCGTTGCGCGGCAGTGCGATCACGCGCGAGGTGAAGCGTTCGACGATCAGCACGAGAGCACCTGGCGCGGGTCCACGACCGCTCCGGTCACCGCCGTGGCGATGGCGGTGAGCGGAGAGGCGAGCAGCGTGCGGGCTCCCGGGCCTTGCCGTCCCTGGTAGTTCCCGGCCGTGGTGGCGAGGCAGACCTGCCCGTCGGGGATCGCCTCGTGGGCCGCCGCCATGCAGAGACCGCAGCCGGGCCGTCGCCACTCGGCACCCGCGGCGCGAAAAATGCGGTCGAGACCCTCGGCCTCGGCCTGCGCGGCGACGGGTTCGGCGCCCGGCGCGACGACGAGGCGGACTCGCGGGTCGACCCGCCGTCCGGAGAGAGCCTGGGCCGCGAGCCGGAGGTCGGAGAGGCGTCCGTTGCTGCAGCTCCCGAGGTAGACCACGTCCACGGCGATCCCTTGCAGCGCCTGCCCCGCTTCGAGCCCCATGTAGCCGAGCGCGCGAACCAGCCGCTGGCGCGCGTCCTCGTCGGCGAGCGTCTCGGGGTGCGGGATGCGGCCCGTAACGGGCAGACTCTGACTCGGCTCGATGCCGTAGCTCAGCATGGGCGGGACGGCCGAGACGTCGACGCTGAGGTCGTTCCGGAAGAAAGCTCCTTCGTCGCTGCGCAGGGTGGCGATCAGGCGCTGGAGGCGCTCCCACTGGCGATCCTTCGGCGCGTGGCAGCGTCCCACGAGGTAGGCCAGCGTCGTCTCGTCGGGGGCGATCAGGGCGGCGCGCGCCCCGGAGGCGAGGCTCAGGTTGCAGAGGGTCATGCGCCCCTCCATGTCCAGGCCGCGGACGGTGGGACCGGCGTACTCCACCACCTGTCCCTCCAGAGCGCCCACCCCCAGCTCGGCCGCGAGAAAGAGGCCGAGGTCCTTGGGGGTGACGCAGGGGCCGAGGCTGCCCGAGATGGTGATCCGCGCGCTGGCGGCGGCCCTCTGCACGAGGCACTGCGTGGCGAGGACGAGCTCCACCTCGGAGCCGAGGAGCGGGAGGGGGAGCGCGCCGAAGGCCCCGCACGCGACGATCTGGGCCTCGCCCGACGCGACGGACATGCCCGGGTGGATGAGCCCGAGCTCCGGGGCCAGTACCGCGAGGACCCCTTGCTTCCCGCTGCCGGGGGCGTGGAGGGCCACGCCGAAGTCGCGGCAGTCGCGCGCGAGCTGGTCGAGCTGGCGTGCGGCGAGCTCGTCGGTGGGGGGAGCATCGGTGGCGGTCAGCACCAGGTGATCCATGCTGGCGAGTGTGCGTGCCGGCCGGCGGACCCCCACGCCGCGCGTGCGCAGGCCGGTGAAGGCAGCCTGGGAGGTGACGTCGTTCAGGAGGTGCAGGTCGACGTAGAGGATGGCCGGGTCGTCACCCTCGCGGACGACGAGGTGCTGCTGCCACAGCTTCTCGTAGAGTGTCCTGGGCGGGTCGGCGGCGACCGATGGCTCGAGCATGGCGCGGCATTGTCGCATAGAATCGTTGCCTGGTGAGGTAGCGTCAGAGGGAGGGCGAAGCCCGTGACCTTCAAGGACCACTTCTCGGGGCACGCGGGGGCCTACGCCGCCGCGCGTCCGCGCTACCCGGCGGAGCTCTTCGCGGAGCTCGCCGCGCGCGTCGCGTCGCACGCGCTGGCCTGGGACGTGGGGACCGGGAACGGACAGGCGGCCGTGGGCCTCGCGGCGCACTTCGATCGCGTCTGGGCCACCGACGCGAGCGCCGAGCAGCTCGCGCGTGCCGAGCCGCACGCGAGGGTCACCTACCGTGTCGCGCCGGCCGAGGCGAGCGGGCTCGCCGACGCGCAGGTGGACCTCGTCACGGTGGCGCAGGCGCTGCACTGGTTCGAGCTCGACGCCTTCTACGCCGAGGTGCGCCGCGTGCTGCGGCCGTCGGGATGCCTCGCGGCGTGGTGCTACGCCCGCTGCCAGGTGGAGGGGGCGCTCGGCGCCGCGCTCGACGCGTTCTACGACGAGGTCGTGGGGCCGTACTGGCCGCCCGAGCGCCGTCACGTCGAGGCGGGCTACCGCACGCTCCCCTTCCCGTTCGCGGAGGAGGAGACCCCCGAGCTCGCGCTCTCGGTGCGCTGGCGCCTGCAGGAGCTGCTCGCCTACGTGGAAACGTGGTCGGCGCTGCAGCGCTACCGCGCGGCCCGGGGAGAGGATCCCTTGCTCGCGCTCGCCGCCACGCTCGCTCCGCTCTGGGGGGAGGCCGAGCAGCCGCGCGCGATCGTCTTCCCGATCTTCGTGCGCCTCGGTCGCCGAGGGTGAAGCGAGCGTCCCGCGAGCGGGGCGATCAGATCCCCTGGCCTCCGGTCTCGGTCTCGTCGCGTTCGCGCAGGGGGCGGCGCAATTCGTCGCGCACGGCCTCCGGAACCTCGGGCAGGCAGAGCGTGTTCGCCTGCCGGCGCTCGGCGACGACGCGGCTGGCCTCGGCTCCGTGGCCGGCCTCCGACGGGGCCACCTTCGTCTCGTAGACACGCTGCGCGGGGAAGGCCATGGCCGCGCCCGCCTGCCGCACCGTCTGCCCGAAGGAGAAGAGGAGCTCTTCCTTGATGGCGGTGAAGCGGTAGACCTCGGTGGTGAGGACGTAGCAGAAGACCTCCACATCCACCGAGGAGCTCGCGTAGCCGAGGAGCCGTACGCGGATCATGTCCTGGAAGACGTCGGGGTGGGCGGTGAGGGTGCGCTTGAGCTCGTCGATGATCAGCCGGAGCTGGTCGCCGGTCGTCTCGTATTCCAGGTTCAGCGTGAGGTAGAGCCGGATGCGGTCGCGGGCGGTGAAGTTCTCCACTCGAGCGTCGGACATCTGCGCGTTCGGGACGGTCACCAGCGTTCGCTCGAGGGTGCGCACGCGCGTCGAGCGCAGGCCGATCTCCTCGACGGTGCCGCTCACCTCGCCGGCCTTGATGAAGTCGTTCACCTTGAAGGGGCGGTCCACCGCGATCAGGATCCCCGCCAGCATGTTCTCGACGGTGGTCTTGCTGGCCATGGCCAGCGCGAGGCCTCCGATCCCGAGGCCGGCGAGGAGCCCCGCGACGTTGAGCCCGGCGTTCTGGAGCGCCATCGCGGCCACGAGCACCACGAGCAGGGGCTTCACCACGCGGCGCGCGACGGGGACCATCGCGCCCCCGGTGGCGTCGCTCCGCTCGAGGAAGAAGCGGTGGAGGACCTCGGTGGCCACGTCGAGGGCGCGCACCATGAGCCAGCCCACGGCGACGATCGCGAGCACCTTGCCGAGGCGTAGCACGACGGCCTGCGGTGTGTCCGCGAGCGAGAGGAGCCCCGTCGCGATGACGAATCCCAGGGCGAAGCTGGCGAGGCGCAGCGGGTCGCGGATCGCGCCGGGGACGAGGTCGTCCCAGGTCCAGCGCGTGAGTCGGACGATGCGGACGAGGAGCTTCTCGGCGATGGTGCCGATGAGCCAGCCGAGGAGGAGCGCGGCGAAGAACGCGAGGAGCAGGCCGATCCACTGCCAGAGCTGGACGCTCCAGAGCTCGAGCGTGAAGAAGGTGGGTGGCAGGCGGTCGCCGGCCCACCCGTAGCCTACGGCTTCGTAGAGGCCGTCCACCTCGGCGAGGGTGGGTGCGCTGAAGAGCCAGAGCGCGGCCTGCCCCGGCAGGGGCACGCGAGCCAGGCGGATCTCCACGCGGTGCTCGTTCACGCGACGCTGCACGACGAGCGCGTCGTCGGCGCGGGAGCCGGGGTCGGCGCGTCCGCCGGCCTGAACGCCGAGCTGACCCGCGTTCCAGCCGCGCACGCGGTGCAGGAGCAGCGCCAGCCGTCGGGCGAGCCGTGGTCCCTCGGTGGCTTGCTGCGGCGCAGGGACGCCGCGCAGATCGAGCAGGTGCGCGGCGCGGGCGAAGTCTCCCGCCTGGGTCAGGCGCTGGAAGCTGCCGAGGGCGGCGCGGGGGGTGCTCGCGTCCAGCTCGGCGGGCCTTGGGCCGAGGCCCGGGTTGACCGGCGGCGAGGTTGCGCCCTGCGCGAGAGCGGCGTACGGGGCCCCGAGGGAGGCCCCGAGGAGGGCGAGGGTCAGAACGAGGCGCGTGGCGGGTCGCATGGCAGCTCCTTGGGGCAGGCGGGGGGCCCAGGCTACCGAACGGGGCGCGGCGTCTCAAGTTGAAGCAGGGTCCGACGCACGTTCCGGGCGCGGCAGTGGTCGGGGCTGGGTGTGATCCACGATGAGCGGTCATGCGCCTTGAGGCGGCCCACTTTGCCGGAGGCGGTCGCAAGGTGGGCCGCGCGGCGGAGCGTCAGCGAGCGCACGCGACCGTGAGCGGAGAGAGCGGTGCGTCGGGGAGAATGGCTGACGAGGCGGAGGAAGATCGGTGCGGCGGTGGGCACACGCGCGCGTCTGGGGCGCAGGAAAGGGTCGGGGAGGTGTAACCCCAGAGCTCCGGGCGGCCCAGGGGCTCGGCGGCCGCCGTCCTCTCGAAGCTCAGCGTCCCGGGACTTCGTCGGTACGCAGCTTCCCTCGGAGCTTCCAGCCCGTTTGCAGGAGCCAGGTTCGTGGCTCGCCGACCGTAGGCTCCCCCGAGGGCGGAACCGGCGCGAGGTTCTTCCAGCCGCCCGCGAGATAGCGCGCCGAGGAGCACGGATCGAGTTCACGCCTGGGCACCCACTTGCCGCGCTGCACGCAGTGCTTCCGTCGGTTTTGGAGCACAAACACGTCACAATGCGCGTCGTACCGAGGTGCGGGTCGTCCACTATCGGTGGCATCCGCTGCACGGCCGCGAGGTTCTTGTCTGCGTCGACGAGCGC
>JADLHG010000029.1 GCA_020848905.1 Deltaproteobacteria bacterium | reverse complement strand
CTCGACGCGTCGCACGGCTTGCAGCCGCCTCCACCCTCGGTTGCTCAGCAAGATCATTCCCTCGTATGCACGAGGGCGGACATTCTTGCTGACCCGTTAGGCGGACATTATGGCTGACCTACGACAGAATCACGGCGGGGTGCGTGGTCGGCGCGGCGCCGTCACACGCTCGTTCCCATCAACCGGTCGTAGGCTCCGACCAGGCAATGGCCACCATCTGTCACCACCACTGCGCCGTTGATGTTCCGGGCAGCCTCGCTCAGAAGGACGAGGCAGAGCTGGGCTACGTCCTCGACGCTGCCCAGGCGCCGGATCGGAATCAGCTCCGGTGCGCGGTGCGCGAGCTCACCCTGCAGGAGCCTCCGAGTCCCTTCGGTGTCGCCGATGGGACCGGGAGCTACGGCGTTCGTACGGATCCCGAAGGGCCCCCATTCCACCGCCAGGTTGCGCGTGAGCGCGTCCACGGCCGCCTTGGCCGCCGAGGCGTGGAGCTGGCCGGGCGTCCCCCCGTAGTGCAGCGTGGCGCTGAGATTCAGGATCCGGCCACCGTGCTCGCGCATCCACTGCGCGAAGGCCGCGCGGCACACGTTGAAGGTCCCCTTCGCGTCGATGTCGAGCACGGTCCCGAAGCCGTTTGGGCTCAGGGCGGCCGCGGGGCAGAGGAAGTTGCCTGCCGCGCCGTTCACCACCATGTCCAGGCGCCCGAGCTCGGCGACGACCCGCCCGACCGCGCGGTCCACCTCCTCGGGCCGGCGCACGTCGGCGGCCAGGGCCAGGCAGGGGCTGCCCGTGCGGCCGCGCAGCGCCGCCGCCGTGGGCTCCAGGTGTTCGACGTTTCGGCTGAGCAGGGCCGTCGCGGCCCCGTGGGCGGCCAGGGCCTCCGCCACGCCGCGTCCGATGCCCGTGCCACCTCCCGTCACGAGTGCCACCTGGCCGGCGAAGAGATCAGAACGGAAGATGCTCACGGGCTTTTCTCCTCGGTGGCGGCCATTCTGGCCCAAGGGCTGGCCGGGGACAAGCGCCGAGAGCCTCATCGGATTGACACGCGAGCTGCCATGGACTATAGCTCCCCCGATCGTTTCAGGAGCTGACCCGAGATGGCTTCCAATACCTGCATGACCGAAAACCGCCGCAAGCGTCGGCGCAAGAACATGGGCCGCAAGCGCAAGAACAAGGAGGCCAAGAGGTCCACGTTGAGCTCCGCGGAGCTCTTCGCGTCCCTCGGCGAGCCGGGCAAGCCTGCCCCCAAGGCTCGTTAGGGCGTCCGTCTCGCCGGGCACCTCGTCGCAGCGCTGGCGAGGTGCTACACGCGCTCGACCGAGTAGACCCCTTTCACCTTCTGGATCGCCCGCATCACCTGCTTCAGGTGATCGAGGTGCAGCACCCGGAAGTGGAAGGTGTTGATGGCCCGGGCGTTCCCGACCGCGCGGCAGTTCGCCTCCGCGATGTTGACCCCCTGCTCCGAGAAGGCCTTGCTGATGTCGGCGAGCAGCCCCGGCTTGTCGGTGGTGTGCACGTTGATTGTGACCGGGTGTTCGATGCGGGACCCCGACTCCCACCCGACCTCGATGCGTCGCTCCGGGTCCACGTCCAGGGCCTTCGTGCAGTCCAGCTTGTGAATCGTGACCCCCCGGCCCCGGGTGATGAACCCGGTGATCGGGTCGCCGGGGAGCGGGCTACAGCAGGCGGCGAACCGGACCAGCACGTCGTCCTCGCCCTGCACACGGATGCCGCTCGGCGGGCGGCGCGTGACCCGATCGATGATGCGTGAGAGGCGGCTCTTGAGCGGGGCGGCCTCGGCGGTCTCGGTGGGCTCCTTTTCCGCGGCCTCGGGGAAGACGGCGCGGACGATCTGGGCGGGCGTGACCTTGCCGAAGCCCACCTGCATGAGGAGCTCGTCGTCCGACTTCCCGAGGCGGAGCTCCTCGGCCACCCGTAACAGCCCGCCCTGCTTCTGCACCTTCTGCAGGGAGTGCCCGTGGCGACGGAATTCCCGCTCGAGCAGCTCGTGGCCGAGGGCCTTGCCCCGCTCGCGTCGTTCGGTCTGGATGTGGTGCCGGATCTTCGCCTTGGCCCTCGCCGTGGCGACGAACTTCAGCCAGTCCTTGTTGGGCTTCTGGCTCGGGTTGGTCACCACCTCCACCGTGTCGCCGTTGTTCAGGCGATAGCGGAGCGGCACGATCAGGCCGTTGACCTTGGCCCCCGCGCAGTGGTCTCCGACCTCGGTGTGGATCGCGTAGGCGAAATCTACCGGCGTTGCACCGACGGGAAAGGCCTTCACGTCTCCTTTCGGCGTGAAGACGTAGACCTCGTCGGCGAAGAGGTCGATGCGCACCGCGTCGATGAACTCGGCCGGATCCTTCAGGTCGCGCTGGAACTCCACGAGCTGACGGAGCCACGAGAACTTCTGCTGGTCGTCGGAGGTGAGGACGCTGTGTCCCTCCTTGTAGACCCAGTGCGCGGCGATGCCCTCCTCCGAGACGCGGTGCATGTCGTGCGTCCGGATCTGCACCTCCATGCGCTCGCCGCGCGGCCCGATGAGGGACGTGTGGAGCGACTGGTACTGATTCGGCTTGGGCATCGCGACGTAGTCTTTGAAGCGCCCGGGGATGGGGGTGAAGTTCTCGTGCACGACACCGAGCGCCGCATAGCAGTCGCGGATGTTCGTGGTCAGGACCCGGAAGGCCACGATGTCGTGGATCTGGTCGAGCGTGCGAGCCGTGCGGCGCATCTTGCTGTAGATGCCCCAGAGGTTCTTCGGGCGGCCGCTCACGTCGCAAGGGATGCCGTTGTCGTCCATCACCTTGCGGAGGATGCGCTCGACCTCGCGGATGTACTTGCGCCGTTCGCGGTCGCTGGCCGCCAGGTCCTGGACGAGACGCTGGTACTCGAGGGGGTGCACGTACTGGAAGGCGAGATCCTCGAGCTCGGCGCGCAGCCAGTAGATGCCGAGGCGGTTCGCGAGCGGGGCGTAGATGTCGAGCGTCTCGCGCGCGATGCGCTCCTGGCCATCCTCGGACATGTACTGCAGCGTCCGCATGTTGTCGGTGCGATCAGCGAGCTTGATCAGGATGACCCGGATGTCTTTGGCCATCGCGACGAGCATCTTCCGGAAGTTCTCGGCCTGGCGCTCCTCCTTCGTCGTCCAGGGGATCTTGCCCAGCTTGGTCACGCCGTCGACGAGGAAGGCGATCTCATCGGAGAACTGTCGCCGGATGTCCTCGACGGTGGTGTCCGTGTCCTCCACCGTGTCGTGCAAGAGGCCGGCGCAGATGCTCGGCACATCCAGCTTCAGGTCTGCGATGAGGGAGGCCACCGCCACCGGGTGGACGAAGTAGGGGTCTCCCGATTTTCGCAGCTGACCTTCGTGCACGCGCGCACCGAAGGCGTAGGCGCGCTTGAGGAGATCCTCGTCGGCGTTCGCGTTGTACCGCTTGACCTTGGCGACGAGGTCGTTGACCCGGAGGAGTGCGCCTGACACCGCTGGACTCTAGCCTTCTCGCGCGGAGGGCCGGCGCGGACGCGGCCGCGCAAGGACCCGATCTCGCTGAAGTGTATCACTGCGGTGAGGTCCGGCCACAGCGGATTGCAGCGGCCGATCCGTCGTGCACGGATGGTTCACGCCCTTCCCTCCCCCGGGGAGCGCACCGCCTCTACCAGCTCGAGAGCGCGGTGCGCGCGCCGTCGCCGGGTGCAGTGCCCCGCGACGTAGATCGCCGAGAGCTCACGGTAGGCCTGGTCGAGGTCGTCGTTGGTGACGAGGTATTCGTATTCGCCGTAGTGGCCGAGCTCCTCCCGGGCCTTGGCGAGGCGGCGGGCGACCATCTCGGGCGCGTCCGTGCCGCGGTTCCTGAGCCGGCGGGAGAGCTCCTCGAGGCTCGGGGGCAGGACGAAGACCATGACGGTCTCGTCCGGGTACTTGCTCTTGAGCTGGGTCGCCCCCTGCCAGTCGATGTCGAAGAGCACGTCCAGACCGGCGTCGATGTTCTGGCTGATGGTCTCGAGGGAGGTGCCGTACCGGTTTCCGTGCACTTCCGCCCACTCGGCGAAACGGTCCTCCGCCACCATGCGCGAGAAGGTCGCGTGATCCGTGAAGTGGTAGTCCACGCCGTCTCGCTCGTTCGGTCGCTTGGGCCGCGTAGTGTACGAGATGGAGAAGGCGAGAGCGGGGAACTCCGCCATCAGACGGTGGCAGAGCGTGGTCTTCCCCGCCCCAGAGGGGGAGGAGACGACGAAAAGGAGGCCGCGGCGCTTGGCGGTCATCGTTCGTCCTCATCGACGGGACGCGGCTCGATTGCAGTCCCCGGTTCCTCCCCTGCCCCGCCCGCGATGGCAGCTCCCCGTAGTCTCAGGGCCACGGTCTCGGCCTGGATCGCCGACAGGATCACGTGGTCCGAATCCGTGATGACCATGGCCCGCGTCTTTCGTCCCTGGGTGGCGTCCACCAGCTTGCCTGCCACGCGGGCTTCTTCGCGAAGCCGTTTCATGGGGGCCGATCCGGCGGCTACCACGGCGACCACCCGTTCGGCGACGACGACGTTGCCGAAACCGATATTGAGAAGCCTGGGTCCAGCCTCGCCGATCACTCGATGTTCTGCGCCTGCTCGCGCATCCTTTCCAGACACCCCTTCGCCTCCACGACCAACGCCGCCACGTCGGCGCTGGGCACCTTGGCGGCGATGGTGTTCAGCTCACGATTGAGCTCCTGTATCATGAACTCCACCTTCCGGCCAACAGCCCCCTCCTCGTCGAACATCTGGCGGAGCTGCTCTTCGTGGCTCTCGAGGCGCGCGAGTTCCTCGTGGACGTCGGTGCGGTCGGCGAGCAGCGCGACCTCCTGCGCCAGCCGTGCCGGATCGACGGTCAGCTCCGTCGAGAGCTGGGTCAGTCGATCGTGCAGCCGCGCGTGCCACTGCTGGGGGAGACCCGCCACGATGCCCTTGATCGTGACCGCGAGCGCGCAGAGCTGGTCCAGCTGGCCCACCAGATCGCGCTTGAGGGCCTGCCCCTCCTGAGCGCGCATCGACCGGAGCTCCCCGAGGGCGCGGGAGAGTGCCGGTTCGAGGGCGGCCCAGAGCGCGTCGGAACGCAGCGGCTCGCCCCCCCCGGACACGAGGTCTCGCACCGGCGGCAGGAGTCGCGCGGCCGTTGCGAGGTCGCACCCGACGACCTCGGCGAGCTGATGGAGCACCTTCCCCACGTCCCGGGCGACGCCCACGTTGAGCCGCAGGGCAGACGGGGCCGCGTCGGTGACCTCGTCGAAGACCGAGAGCTCGACGCGTCCTCGGGTGAGCTGGCGGCGTACCGCTTCGAGGGCCTGGGTCTCGACCAGCCCGTCGGCGTGCGGCAGACGGACGCGCGCGTCGAGGAACCGGTGGTTGAAGCTGCGGACCTCGAGCCGGAAGGCACGGGAATCGACGTGGACCTCGGCCCGGGCGAAACCGGTCATGGAATTCATGCGTCGAGCGCTCCATCGGCAGAGAGGTGCGCGCGGAACCAGTCGACCGTGCGACGCAGACCCTCGGGAAAGAGGACCTCGGGGCGGTAGCCGAGGATGTCGTGGCTCAGCGTGAGGTCGGCGAGCGAGTGCCGAACGTCCGCCGGCCGGGGTGGGTCGTGCCGCGGCGGCAGGCGCCGTCCCACGTGTTCCGCGAGAAGCTCGAGCACGCCGAGGAGTGTGGTCCTCTCGCCGCAGGCGACGTTGAGACTGTGGCCCGGGGCGCGCGTCGACTGGCAGGCCAGCAGGTTGGCGTTCACCACGTTCTCGACGAAACAGAAGTCCCTCGACTGCAGGCCGTCCCCGACCACCACCGGCGTCTCGCCGCGAAGGTAGGCGCGGATGAAGCGCGGTATCACGGCCGCGTACTGGGATGCCGGATCCTGGCCGGGGCCAAAGACGTTGAAGTACCGGAGGGCCACGTAGGGGACCCCGTAGCTGCGAAAGAAGGCGTGACCGTAATGCTCCCCGGCGGCCTTGGATGCGGCGTAGGGGGAGCGCGGTGCGAGGGGGTGGCTCTCGGCCTTGGGAAGGGTCTCCGTGTCGCCGTAGACCGAGGACGAGGAGGCCTGCACCACGCGCCGAACGCCCGCGTCTCGCGCGGCGATGAGGAGCTGGAGCGTCCCCTCCACGTTACTGTGGTGGGTCGTCAAGGGATCCGCGATCGACCGCGGGACCGAGGGTAGCGCGGCCTGGTGCAGAACGTACTCGACCCCGTCCACGGCGCGGTGAGCGACCGCGGGGTCCGCCACGTCCCCCTCGACGAGCTCGACGCGTGCTGCCACCTCGGCGAGGTTCGCGCGGCGTCCGGTCGAGAAGTTGTCCAGCACCCGGACGCGGTGGCCGAGACGCACGAGGCGCCGGACCAGGTGACTGCCTATGAACCCGGCGCCACCGGTCACGAGATAGGTGTTCACGCCGCGAGTTCTACACGCCCGTCGAGCAGAGTGTCAATTTGCCCCTTTGCGGCGTCTTCACCGACCGCCGGGGTGGGGATCGGGACGGGATCCGCGAGGCCGCGCCGCGGTGCCGGCGTGAACGCACGGTCACGCGGGGGGGCCCAACGTCCGAACACGAGCTGGCGCATCTGCCGGCTATGCGCTGGAAACCACGGATCATCGCCAGAACGCCGAGCGGTACGAGTCTTGCTCCAGTCATCGGCAAGGCCACAAGGAGGCCCGCCATGAGACTACCTCTCGCATTGGCTCTCGTCGGCGTCGGGCTCTGTGCCGGGGGCTCCAGCGCCTCGGCCCAGGTCTACATCCACTACGGGTACCGATCGTATCGGCCGGCTCCACCTCCGCCCGTGATCTACCCCTCCGTGCGCCTGCGCGTCGCGCCGGTCTACGTTCCTCCCCCGGTGTACGTGCCGCGCTATTACACATACACGTACGAGACCCAGCGCGCGTATTGGTACTATCAGCAGGGCCCCGAGGCCTATAGCTACTACTCCGGGCCTCCACGGTGGTCCCTCGGCGTGCATGCCACGGCCCTGACCACGAATCAGCGCATCCTCGACGAGGGGGTCTACCTCGGTGGGGCCGGCGCGCACCTCCGGTACCGGGATTATCGCTGGGGCGTGGAGCTCGCCGCGGATGTCACGGGGTCGCGGCTCCTCGACGGGGGCGTCCGTCGTTTCTCGGTGCCGGTGCAGGCGTCGGGCCTCCTTTACCTGATCCCGCGCGGCCGGTTCAATCTGTTCCTGCTGGGCGGTGTCCGGGTGGTGGCCACGCGGTTGCGCTTCGACCTGCCCAACCTGAAGACGGAGCAGACCTTCGCCGAGTTCGGGCTCCAGGGCGGCGTGGGGGCGGAGCTGCTCCTCTCGCGCTGGGTGGCCCTCACGGGGGACGTGCGGGCCTACGGCGTGTTCCGCCACGACAGCGCCGAGCCGGCGGCCTACTACGCCGACGTGCAGCAGGCCGCGATGCCCGACCGGTCGATAGGGGTGCAGGTCAACCTGGGAGTGAGCCTGCGCTTCTGACCTCCGCGTCGGCCGGGGGCGGGCTCGGCAGGACGCCCCGCCGACGGCGTTTGACTTCCCGGCCCGCGCGGTACTATGCAGCCCGCATGCGGTGCCCGGGCTCTTGCGCTCTCTTGCTCGTCGGGACCGCGGTGCTCGGCTGTGGAAAGAAGGCGGTCGTTTCGCCCCCCGCGGTCGAGCTCACCGTCTGGCACACCTTCAACACCGAGGAGACCGGCACCTTCAACCGCGTGCTCGAGCGGGTGCGCGAGGCCCATCCTGGGGTCCGCATCTGGTCCACCATCGTGCCCTTCTCTCGCGCGCAGGCGAGCTTCCTCCGAGCCGTGGAGGGCTGCGGCCCCGGTGCACCGGACCTCTTCCGGGCCGAGCTGCCGTGGTTGCCCGAGCTGGTCGAGCGCGGACTCGTCCGGGCAGCCCCCAGCTCCATCCCCGGCGAGACGGCGTACGAGCCGGTGGCGCGGGCCCTGGCGCGCTATCGGGGACAGCGCTGGGCCCTGCCGGCCAGCCTCGACGGGCTCGCGCTTCTTTACAATCGGCGCCTCATTGCACAGCCCCCGCGGACACTCTCCGAGCTGGTCGAAACCGCCCGAAAGCTGACGACCGACGAGCGGGGTCGGCACCCCGGGGAGGAAGGCTTCACGCCGGCGCGCGTCGCGCGGTGGGGCTTCTACGTCCGAGCCGAGAGCTACTGGTTTCTCCCCGTGCTCTGGGGTCTGGACGGTGACCTCCTCGACCCGCGACGGGGCCAGATCTTCGTCGACCGGCCCGAGGCGAGCGGCGCGCTAGGCTTCTATCGGGACCTGATTCACGTGCACCACGTCGCGCCCCCGAACCCCGGGCTGGCGTCGGACTATGACGACCAACTCCGCCGCTTCGGCCAGGGCGAGGTGGCGATGATCTTCAACGGGCCGTGGTCCACCTCCGCGATCCTCGCCACGTCCGCCTTTCGCGAGGCGCAGAACCTCGGGGTGGCGCCGCTTCCGGTCGGGCGCGCGGGCAAGCCGGTGGCGCTTCTCAGCGGGCACGGCTTCGTGGTTTCGCGCTGTGCGCGCCGCCCCGAGCTGGCCTGGCGCGTCGCGGCGGCGCTCACCGACCACGCCGCGCAGCGGGAGTTCGCCCGCGCGAATACCCTGCTCCCGACGATGAGCGCGGTCTACGGGGACCCTGCGCTGGGAGAGCGCGGCCTCGTCCGCAAATTCCGAGCTGCGCTCGACGGCGCTCGGCTCCGCCCGGCGCACCCCTTCTGGACACGGATCTTCGACGACTTCACCCCTGCGGTGGAGGCGGTGCTCCTCGGGGACGCCGAGCCGGGGGAGGCGCTCGCGGGCGTGGCACGTGCCTGGCGTCGTGGGCTCGGGAGCCGAGCGCGAGAGGCCCGCCACGGAGGACGGGCCGCGCGCGACGGTGCGCCGTGAGCGCGCGAGTTGGGCGGGGCCGGTGGGGACTGCAGGCCCGGCTCATGGCGATCCTCGGGGTTGTCGCCGTGGCCCCTACCGTGCTCCTCGGCGCGCTGGGGGTCCGCAGCGCGCGGCGCACGGTCGAGGAAGAGGTGACCCGCGGGCACCTCGCGCTGATCCGCTCCGTGGGTCAGCACCTGAACGGGTCGCTGCAGGACACCCGGCGCGCGATGATGGTGGCCGCTGCGGCCTGGACCGAGCGTTCGGCGCTCGCTCCGCTCGAGCGCTCCCTGCGTCGCCTTCGATCAGAGCATGAAATTCTAGAACGCATCGTCGTATTGGACCGGGCGGGCCGCGGGGTGCTGGGGGATAGTCCCCTCGGCAGCGCGCCGCTGCGCTGGGATCTGGCCGACACCTACGGGGGCTACGTCAGCGACGTGCTCTTCGGCCCCGGCGGGCGCCGACACGTAGCGATCGTGGTCCAGGCGCGTGACCGCAAGGGAGAGCTGCTCGGGTTTCTGGCAGGGGTCGTGGACCTGACCTTCGTGGGACGGCGTCTCGCGGAGGCGCGGCTCGGAGCCGCGTCGGTCCTCTTCCTCGTGGACGGCGATGGTCGGCTCGTGGCGACGAGCGGGCCGTTGCCGGCGGGGATGGAGGCCGCGGCCACCGGGCGGCGTCCGGTACGGGCCGAGCACGCGGCTGTGGACCGCGTGCTCGCGACCACCGGCGAGGGGCTCCTCGAGGTGAGGGACGCCACGGGCCGCCCGTGGGTCGCCGTCTACCGCAGCCTGGCCGGGATGAGCGGCTTTCGGGAGGTGCGCTGGGGCGTGGTCCTCCAGCAGCCGGCCGACCAGGCCTACGCGGCGGCTCATCGCGCCACCCGCGCCACGGTGCTCGTCGCGCTCGGGGTCCTGCTCCTGGCCCTGGCCATGGGGGCCGGGCTGGCGCGGCGGATCACGCATCCCATCACCCGCCTCGTCGAGCGTACCGAGGCGGTGGCGGCGGGACAGCTGACCGAAAGCGTGCCGCCGGTGTCGGCGAAGGACGAGATCGGGCAGCTCTGGAACAGCTTCTCGTCGATGGTGGAGCGACTGCGAGAGGGGCGCGAGAGCCTCTACGCCCTCACCGAGTTCCGCGAGAACCTCGTGCGGAGCATCCCCCTCGGCGTCATCTCGCTCGACCGCGAGGGGCGGATCGTGAGCCTCAATCCGGCGCAGGAAGAGCTGAGCGGCGTCGTGGCGACGGAGGTCCTCGGGCGACCGCTCCGTCTGGTCTTTCCGGGGGGGCAGGAAGACGAGGGGCTCTTCGCCCGTCTCGGGCGGGTCCTCAGCGACGGGCTGCCCCTTGACCTGACCCTGGAGGAGGTGCAGCCGCCCTTCTGCCGGCGCCGCTGCCGTCGCTATCGCATCCGCGCGACGGCGCTTCGCGACCGACGCGGATCCGTGGACGGAGCGGTGATCGTGCAGGAGGATCTCAGTGGGCCGGCCGAGCTCGAGCGCCAGCTCCTACGCTCCGAGAAGCTCTCGAGCGTCGGCGTGCTCGCCGCCGGGGTGGCGCACGAGATCAATAACCCCCTCACCACCGTGCTCGGCTACGCCAAGCTTCTGCTCGAGGGACGAAGTGAGACCGACCCTGATCGAGCCGCGCTCGAGCTCATCGCCGAAGAGGCGCGTCGCGTGCAGCACATCGTGCGGGGCCTTCTCGACTTCTCACGGGTCGAGAGCGGCGCGCGAAGCCCGACGGATCTGAGTCGGCTGGTGGAGCGCACGCTGCCGCTGCTCGCGCCGGAGCTGCGGACCCGGCAGATCGGGCTCGGACAAGAGCTCGCCGAGGGGCTGCCGGAGGTGCTGGTGGACGCGCAACGCCTCGAACAGGTGCTCGTGAACCTGGCCACGAACGGCGCGCAGGCCATCGGGCGCGGCGGCACGCTTACGGTGCGGACGGGACGTGACCTGACCGAAGGGCGGCCGGAGGCGGTCTACTTCGACGTGCAGGACACGGGCCCCGGTGTGGCGCCCGACGCGGTCTCGAAGATCTTCGACCCCTTCGTCACCACGAAGGGCCCGGGCGAGGGCACTGGGCTCGGCCTCGCCATCTGCCAGCGCATCGTGGCCGATCACGGAGGCACCCTCGAGGTCACGAGCGCCCCCGGGCAGGGCGCGACCTTCCGGGTGCGGCTGCCGCTCCGCCCCGCGGAGGGGGCGACATTGACCGCTCCGGGGCAAATGACGATAGTGCGGCCATGACGCCTCCTCCTCGCATTCTGGTGGTCGATGACGATCGAGGGGTCCGGACCCTCTGCGCCGATCTGCTGACGCGCAGCGGGTACGAGGTGGTGGCGCTCGCCTCGGCGGCGGAGGGCCTCGTGCGGGTGCGGGAGGCCGACTTCGACCTGGTGCTGGCGGACATCAACATGCCGGAGATGGACGGCATCGAGCTCTGTCGCCGGCTCGGCGAGGTGGTACCGGAGCTTCCGGTGGTCCTCATCACCGCCTTCCCGTCGATCGAGAACGCCATCCGGGGGATGAAGGAGGGGGCGAAGGACTACGTCACGAAACCCTTCACCCCCGACGAACTCCGCATCGTCGTGGCCCGCGCCCTCGAGGAGCGCGTCCTGCGCGACGAGAACGAGGGGCTGCGACGGGAGCTCCGGAGTTCCCACGGAGTGGACGCGATCCTTGGTGCATCGCCGCCGATGCGCGCGCTTTGCGTCATGGTGCGCAAGGTCGCCCGTAGTGGCACGACGGTCCTCATCCAGGGCGAGAGCGGCACGGGTAAGGAGCTTTTTGCCCGCGCGCTGCACGTGCACAGCGAGCGTGCTGCCCGGCCCTTCGTGGCCGTGAACTGCGGTTCGCTCGTCGGCACGCTGCTCGAGAGCGAGCTCTTCGGACACGAGAAGGGGGCCTTCACCGGCGCGCAGGGGACGAAGGTCGGTCTGGCCACGGCGGCGCACCGCGGGACGCTCTTCCTCGACGAGATCGGCGAGCTGGCGCTCGACATGCAGCCGAAGCTGCTGCGTCTGCTGCAGGAGGGCGAGGTCAAGCCCGTGGGGAGCGTCGAGACCAAACGCGTCGACGTGCGGGTGGTCGCCGCCACGAACCGGGACCTGCGCGCGGACGTGGATGCGGGGCGCTTCCGCGAGGATCTGTTCTACCGACTCAACGTGATCCGACTCGACGTTCCGCCGCTCCGGGGCCGGCTGGAAGACATCCCACTGCTCGTGGACCGCTTCGTGCGGGACAGCGCCCAGAAGGCACGCAAGCGGATCGATGGGGTCACACGGGAGGCGCTCGCTGCTCTGGCACACCAAAGGTGGCCGGGGAACGTGCGGGAGCTACAGAACGTAGTGGAGCGTGCGGTGATCCTCTCCTCGTCGGAGGTGCTGGACGTCGAGGACCTCCTCGGAACTTCGCCGCCGGGCTCCCCGGCCGTGGCCGCGAGCGGGCCTCGCCTGCCGGCGGAGGCCCCCTACCCCTTCGAAGGCCTGACGCTCGACGAAGTGGAGCAGCGGCACATTCAGCACGTCATGGCGCGAGCGGGGGGGCAGAAGAGTCGGGCCGCCGAATGCCTCGGGATCAACCGCACCACCCTCTGGAAGAAGCTGCGCCGCTACGACGCCGTGGACGGCGAGGAACTTCCTGACGAGGGAGACGATCGCTGAGTCGGGACCCGTCTCGACGCGTGTTGCGGATCTCAACGCGCCGCGTGCGAGGGAGGAGGGCGCCGACGTTGCGTACGGCAACACCGGGCAGGGGCGCGGACCGCGACCGGGCGTGATTTGAGGCACCTGCCTCTTGGCAGACTTCTTGCCACGCTGCCGACGCACTGTGCCCGACAACGGTTGCCCATGTCCCACCGTGTAGAACGCCGATCGCGCTTCCTGCTCTTCGCTCTTTCCCTCGGCGCGGGCGCGGTGGCGCTGCTGCTCCTCCCGGCGAGCGGGTGGTCGCAGGGAGCCCCGCGCGAAGGGACGCCGGCGCCGGCGAGTCAGCCTTCCGCGAAGGCGGAGGACGAGGAGGACGAGGAGGAGGCGAAGCCCGCGGGGGCGGCCGCACCGGGCAAGGCGGGCACGCCGGGCAAACCGGATCTCGGCCTCGATCGCGCGCCGTTTTCCGTCGAGCAGCGCGAGTTCCTCAAGGAGTGGGCCGAGCGCTTCAAGGCCAAGGTGCTGAGCGAGGTGCCGAAGAGCCAGGCTCCGTCGAAGATCTCGCTCCGCTGGCGCGCCGAGACGTACACCAAGATCCTCTACCAGAACGACCAGTCTCAGGGGTCGGTGAGCCTCGGCACGCCGCACCCGCGCGGGGACAACTACTCGGGCAACAACGGCTTCGCCTCGGAGCTCGTGCTCTACCTGGACGGACGCGTCTCGGATCGCGTGGAGGTGGGCGCGCGCCTGGCAAGTCGCTTCCACCGGCAGTGGGCCGACTTCTATGAGAACGGGGATCTGGCGCTCGGGGAGAGCGGGCTTCCGTCGGGCGCCAACGCCACGGGCGAGAGCCTGGGACTGAACCACGCCGCGTACATTCAGCTCCGCGGGCTCTACGTGCGGCTGATGCCGCCCATCCCCGGGATCCGCACCTTTCACGCCGGCGCGAGCGACCTCGGCATGCTGAATCCCTGGACCATCGGCAAGGTGCGCTACATCGATCGCGACAATGCGCACGGGCTGTTCCTGGACGGTGCCATCGGCTCGCTCGAGTGGATGGTGGCCCGCATCTCCTTGCCCAAGCTCTACGCCTCGGCGGGCTGGACGAGCGGCATCGACGACCCCCTGGTCGAGAATCCCTTCTGGACGCGGGACGCCTCCTACGCGCTCAAGCTGAGCCAGAAGGTGAAGGACTGGATCTCGTGGACCTGGATCTCGACCTACCTCCTCGACGAGGAGGCGGACCTCAACGACCCGGATGCCCTCGGGTCCACGAACTTCATCGACCGGCGCGACGGCGTGGTCTCCACCCTCCCCCGCTACCAGAACCTGAACTCGAGCCTCGAGGTGCAGATCAACAAGGGCTTCGTGGACGTGAATCTCTTTGGCGCCTATTCGCTGAGCAAGCCCGACCTGGGCTACGTCTTCAACAGCGTGGACGGAAACCAGGGGATCTCGCCCATCCCGATGAAGACCGCGCACGGCTACGCGCTCAAGGCGCGGGCGGACCTCGCGGACCCCTTCGGCATCGGGCTCGACCTGCGGCTCGAGTACTTCAACATCGGCGAGGACTGGGTCGCCACCTTCGGCGCCCGGCGCGAGGCGGACGTGCTCCTGACCGACGGGTTCCTCGACGGCCAGGTGCCCACGATCAACGTCGCGAACGAGTTCATCGATTTTCGCGACGCGTTCTACGAGTCGATCGTCGGCTGGCACGGCGTGACCTTCGCCCCGAGGCTGGTGCGCGGGGCGTTCGAGCTGGACGCCGAGTATTCGTTCCTCGAGTACAACACCGACGCCCAGGATCGCTGCACGGGAAACCGGATCACCGACCAGGCTGGCGCCCCGATCGCCGCGCAGGCCTGCCCGCGGGACGATCGTTCGGGCAAGGTCTACGGGGTCTACCCGAGCTTTCTCTACTCGGACGGCATGACCGACACCGACTTCTTCTCGTACGCCAACACGAACGACCGCGGGCGTGACCCGCGGAGCGTGTATCGCCAGAACCAGGCGCGACGCACCATGATCGGCGCGCTCAAGGCGGCGTATGTCTTCAACGTGGGCAAGGGGCTGCGCTGGGAGACGAAACTCAAGTACATCTTCGACCGGGATCTGAGGGACCTCGACCTGGACGGGGACGACTACTCGGGGCACCTCATCTTCACCAAGACCTCGCTCGGGACCCAGTTCACCGACGAGTTCAGTGCAACCGTCGGCTTCCGCTTCGACTACTGGCTCGAGGGGCACCGGAGCGGGGCCGTCGTGGCCGGGCGGGCCGACTACCCCGACTACCAGACCTGGAAGACGAACGTGTTTTTGGACCTGCGCTACCAGTTCGGTGGCGCCACGCTCGGCTGGTACATGCAGTGGCTCAACAAGGACGTGGACGTCACGCGGGACGCCGTGCGGGACGAGGCGATGAGCTTCCGCTTCAAGAACGTGGTGCGAGGCATCGGGACCGTCTCGGCGAGCTTCTGAGGTTTCGGATGGTGCACGTGCGAGGTCGCCGCCAGACGCGGCTCCGAAGGGCCTGGATCGCGCTGCCGCTCCTCGGCGTGGCGGTTCTGCTCCTGCTCGCGCGAGAGAGCCGGGCCCGGGTCTACCTCCAGTACTTCCAGACGAGCTGGAAAGAGATCGAGGCGCGCCTCCCCGAGGTAGCGCAGGCCGGCTACGCCGTGATCTGGTTGCCCCCGCCC
Organism: Deltaproteobacteria bacterium; assembly: GCA_020848905.1. NCBI lineage: Bacteria > Pseudomonadati > Myxococcota > Myxococcia > Deltaproteobacteria bacterium. Next base: position 88,402 of record JADLHG010000029.1, on the reverse strand, counting down.
AGCAAGGGGGCCGAGGGGACCGCTGACGTGGGCTACTCGGCCTACGATCGTTTCGACCTCGGGGACCAGCTCCAGCGCGGCACCGTGCCGACGCGCTACGGGACGCGGGCCGAGCTCGTCTCGCTGACCGGGGCGGTGCACCGCTTCGGGGGCAAGGTCATCTTCGACGTGGTGATGAACCACAACGCCAACCCCGCGCTCATCGAGAACTCCTTCGTCACGCTGGACCCGGTCCGCATCGACCAGTTCCCTCACACGCGGCCGCTCGATTACCACCTGCTGCCGGCGCGCACCTTCGACGGGGGCGTGACCTACGAGGTGCTCGTGCCACAGCCGCTCGGCGGGGGCACCGCCTGGGTCTCGCCGAAGAGCGCCAACTGGAACCCTGAGCCGCTCGTCGCCGCGGTGCAGATGCCGGCGGGGGCGAGCGTGCCGGGCTACACGCACCTCGTACGCGCTCCGTGGACCGACTACTCGCCGATGTGGGAGAACCAGAACTACTCCCTCCTGGGACTGATCGACTTCGCGAACGAGCAGGTCCTGAACGGTAGCGGCACGGGGATCGACGGGGCGCGGGACGGCAAGAACAACGCGAACGGTCTCCCTCTGCCCGTCTTCGTCCGCCAGCCGAACTGCGCCGAGTGCTATCCGGGAGGCAAGCCGGTCCCCGAGGACATCCGGCAGTACCTGCACCGCTGGATGCGGTGGATGGGCAAGGCAACCGACGCCGACGGGTACCGCCTGGACGCGATCCGGCACGTGCCCGAGAGCTTCTTCGCCTACGACTTCGCGGGCGACCCTGTGGCCTTCAACAAGGCGATCCAGGACGACTACGACCAGCGGCGGGGGAACAAGGATTCCGACGACGACGACGACCGGGACGACGCGATCATCTTCGGCGAGAGCTACACGGGGGACATCCACGGAGAGCTCAAGTCCTACCGCAGGACGGGGATGAAGCTCTTGAACTTTCCCCTCATGTTCCGGTTGCTGAGCCTCTTCGGCCAGGGGGCGGGCGGCAATGGGGACCTCGGGCAGCTCTCCTTCCCGCACGGAGGGGACGCGGGGGCGCTGGAGGAGTTCGGCGGGATGGGGCGCAACGACGCCGTCTCCTTCGCCCAGAGCCACGACCAGTATGCGCCGGACCTGCAGGAGAACCTGGCGCTGGCCTTCGTGCTCACGCGACCCGGGGACGCGGTGGTCTTCTTCGACGGGAACAACCCCGATCCGAAGAGCTGGGTCCGCCCCGGGCGCGTCGACGCGCTCGGCGATTTGGGATCCACGATCACGACGCTCGTGGACCTCCACAACCGCTACGCGCGCGGCGGCATGTTCAACCGCCTGGTGGACGACGACGCCTACGTCTACGAGCGCGTCGTCCCGGGCCAGGGGGCGGCGCTGCTCGTGGCGCTTCACGACAACATCGGCGGAGACGGTCGGGTGGGGCCGGATGGCGTGGCGCGCTTCGGCGGGTTCGATCCGCGCCCGTTGGTGGTGACGGCCTTCCCCCCCGGGACGGTGCTGACCGAGCTGACGGGAAACTCCCCCGTGCAAACGACCACTGTCCTCGACCCCAAGGCGTTGCCGCAGGCGCAGGTGCAGGCGGCGCTGAGTCGCTACGGTGCTGCCGCGGCGGGGGCCTCGCCTCCCCCGGGCTACGGGCTCGTGAGTCTGGCGGTCCCCTCGGGGCCCGAGAAGAACTACGCCGCGTATGCCGTGGCCGGACCCGCGCGGCCCGAGAACGGCGCGCGGCCGGTGGAGCTCCGGCAGGCCGGGCAGCGCGTGGCGGATGCGCCCGTGCAGACCGTCGGCGAGCGGCGGAGCGCGGGGGGGGTGCGCGTGCCGGCGAAGGTCCTCCTCCTGCCGAAGGTGACGGGGAGGCGGCTCCAGGTGGCCCTGCGGGTCGGAGCCACGGCCGGCGCGGCGTACGTGCGCCTCGACGCGGGGAACGGGGCGCTGGGCGGCGCGCAGCCGGCGACGGGCTCGCCCGAGGGGCTCTGGGAGGGCTTTGTCCCGATGAAGCGCGGCGCCGACGCGGGCGGGGACCGGACCTTCGCGCTCGACGACGTGGACGTGTCGGGGCTCGCCGAGGGGACGCACGTGCTGTCGGTCCGCGCGGTGGATGAGCGTCCCGGCCGCGCCCGGGTCTTCTCGGCCTTCGTGATCCCCTTCGTCGTGGACCGAAAACTGGATCCTCCCGAGGTGACCGACCCCGAGGACCTCGACGGGGACGGGAAGCTGGACGTGGCCGACAACTGCCCGAGGGTGGCGAACGCGGACCAGGCGGACTTCGACGAGGACGGCGCGGGGGACCTGTGCGACCTCTGCCCCGTGAGCGCGCCCGGGAGCCGCGGAAAAGTGGATCGCGACGGGTGCCGGCCGGTGGATCCGAAGGCGCTCGGCACGGCGGACGCGATCGTGGCCGTGATCAAGGGGGAGCAACCGAGCCGCCCCGAGCTGGACCTCTCGGGGGACGGACGCGTGGACGTGCTCGACCTGGTGAAGGAAGTGGACCGGCTCCATGCGCGCTAGCGATGTGAGGCCCGCGTTCCTGCCGCTGGCCCTGGCGCTCGCCGCGGGCTGCGACCGGAGCCTTCCGGTGGAGGAGCGACTGGCTCCTCCGCCCGTGCTCGAGCTCGTGCGTGCGGGGGCGGGGACCCTCGAGCTGCGCGTCTCCGGTCCGGCGGGGCTACGCGCGCTGCAGGTCCGCGTGACCTACGCCCCGGCGGAGCTCCGGCTCACGGCGTTCGAGGCCGCACCAGAGGCCGCTCGACTCGACCGCGTCTTCTCCGGACGGCTCGACCGCGCGGAGGGGAGCCTCACCGTCGCCGTGACCGACACGCGGAGGGTGCTGCTGCCGGCGCGCGGGGGGCTCGTGCGCCTCGGGTTCGAGCCGCGAGGCGGCGCCGACCGCAGCACGGTGCGCCTCGAGGACGCGCTCGCCGTGACGGCCACCGGCGAGCCGCTGCGCCTGCCGGACGCGGCCCTGGAGGTGCGGCTGAAATGAGCGCGCGCGCCGCCACCGCCTTCGCGCTGCTCGCGGTCGCCGGGTGTCTCGGCTACGAGGCGACCCCGCCGCCCGCCGCCACGCTGGCCTACCAGCTGGACCTGCCCCGCGGGAGCACCGCCGAGGTCACGGTCTACGACCCGGACGATCAGATCGTGGGGCGACAGACCGCGGGGGCCGACGGCGCGAACGAGCTCTCGCTCCGCCCGAGCCTGGACTTCCCCTCGATCCGGCTGGTGGCGCGCGCGGGGAACCGCGTGCTGAAGGCCGTGGCGGCGGAGCTGCGCCGCGGGGAACGGCGGGACCTCGGCCGGGTGGACGGCAAGAGCACGGCGCACGCGCAGCTCGTGCAGGAGAAGGTGGCCGGGCAGGGAGGGGCGTTCTCCTCGGTGCCGCCGAGCGTCATCGCCTCGCTCCTCGCGCAGGCCCGCGGGACGGGGGCCGAGCTGCGCGCGTTCGAGGCGGTGGTCGCGAAGCTCCTCGGCAAGACCAGCGTCACGGGGCAGCAGGCGCTCTTCGGCCCCCTGGACGCCGAGCTCAAGGAGCCCTTTCTCGGGGAGGCGAAGCTGCCAGAGAGCACGAGCGCGGAATATCGGAACGCCCTCACCGCCGCGACGGAGCGCCTCGCGATCCAGCTTTCGTGCGACGCCGCCCTCGTGAACGTGATGTTCACCGTGGACGCCTCGGGGCAGGCGCTCGACGGGAACGGCGCGCCGCAGCTCGTCCGGCAGCCCACCAAGGCGGGGAAGGTCTTTCTGGCCATCACGGTCGAGGACTCCTCGCCCATCGGCGACGGAGCCGGACGTCTCAAGCCGCAGATGGTGCCGAACGACCCGGACACGGCGATGTTCGACGACGGTACGAACGGAGACGAGGTCGCGGGCGACGGGGTCTTCACCCGGGTGCTCGTGCTGCCGCGCGGGATGCGGGTCAAGTACAAGTACACGAACGGCTCCGCCGGCGAGGGGTGGACGCGCACCGAGGAGTGGCCGGGGAACGCGCGGCTCCTCGAGGTGAAGGACGTGGTCAGTCGACACGCCGACGGGGCCCCGGATTGCCTGGTGATCCGGCGCGACAGCTTCGGCGACGAGGCTTCGAACAAGAACCAGGTCAACCTGAACGCGCGCATCAAGGGCGGGAGCCTGGACTTCGCCCGGGACCTGGGCGGCGCAGCGGCGGCTTCTGTCGGCGAGGGGCGCGTCTCGGGAGGCGGACTCGGGCTCGGAGACCCGCGCACGCGGGCGCCCCTCACCCCCGAGGGGGTCCCCGAGGCCGCCGAGAACGGCACCTGTGCGCGCTGCCCTGCTCCGCTGACCGCTGCCCTCGACGACCGCGTCCCCCCCGAGCTCGTCTCGGCCGAGTTCACCTCGACGGAGCGGATCCAGATCACCTTCTCCGAGGTGCTCGAGTTCGGGGCGGCCTCGACGGCCACGAACTACCTCGTCCTCGACGCGGCCGAGCGGGCCCTGCCCATCCGGAGCGCGGCGGCGAGCGGGAGTCGCGTGACGCTGGAGGTGGGGCCGCCCGACTTCGGACAGCGCTACACCGTGCACGTCAAGGGCCTCCGGGACGCGAGCGCCAACGGCAACCCGCTCCGGGGCCGGACGGCCTCGGTTCTCGTCGGGCGGGACCGCACCCCCCCGCAGCTCATCGGCGTGCGCCCCACCTCGCTGCGGGAGCTGAACCCCGCCGCCAAGGTCGCGGACCCGACGGTGGGCCAGGTGGTAGTGCTCACCTTCGACGAGGAGCTGGACCCCGAGAGTGCGGAGAACGCAGGGAACTACCGGATGGTGCCTCTGGGCGGGGAGCGCTTCGCGACGCAAGCCGCGTACCTCCGCGATCGCCGGCAGGTCTGGGTGGTCACCGACCCGCAGGGGAAGCGCCGCCCGTACGACCTCTTCGTCAAGGGAGTGCGAGACCTGGCGGGGAACCTCCATCCCGAGGAGGAGCCGCGGCGCGTGCAGGGTTTTGCCCTCTATCGCATGACGTTCGGAGCGGTCCCGGGCTTCGCCTTCCTGAACCTGGACGGCAGTAGACGCGGTCTGCCCGACGGGGAAGGGCTCTACCTCACCGGGACCGTGTTGGCGGTGGCGCGGGACCTCCAGGGAAACCCCATCTCCGTGGCGGGGCGCACCGACGTGACGGGGATCCCCGCCTTCGAGATGAAGCCGGGAGGGGAGCTCCACCGCGGCCAGCCGGTCTACACCCTCAGCCTGCTCGTGCCGGCGGGCACCTACGCCTGGAAGGTCGCCCACGGAATAGAGGGAGAATACAAGAATCCTCCCTCTACTTTGGTCAAGGTGCACAAGAGCCTCTGCACGACGAGCGACGTGACGGCGGTCGAGATCGACCCCTCGACGCTGACGGCGCTCCCCCTGCCGGGCGCCGACGGCAAGGCGGTGAGCTTCCTCGACTACGGAGCGGCGAAGCTCTCGGCCTCCGGGACCGAGGCGCCGGGACCCTTCGTCCCCAGGGCGGGAGAGCAGTTGCCCCGTCCTCAGGTCATGTTTAGGCGGGAGAACCCGGACGAGGTCTGCTCCGCCCATACCGGGGACGTGCTCTGTCCGCCGATCCTGGTCGGGACCTGGCGCGACCTGGAGGCCTTCCGCGTGGGGGACAAGACCAACGACTACGACGACGGCCTTCCCGAGGTGGCTCCCACCCGTCTCGCCAAGGACCTCGCGCCGCCGAAGCTCCAGAACCTCCGCGTGCGGGACAGCGAGTCCCTGCTCCTCAGCTTCGACGAGCGCCTGGTGGTCGACCCCTCCGCGCTCGCATTGCGGGCCCGTCACGCCCGGAGCGGCCAGCCGCTCAGCGTGAAGCTCGAGAAGGCCGGCACGATCGGCGACGCGCTCCTGCCGCACCAGCTTCTGCTCCGGACGGGGCGGATGGAAAACGGGGTTGCGTACACCTTGAGCTTCGGGTCGCAGGCCGACGTGTTCGGGAACGTGCAGCGGGTCCCCCAGGAGCAGAGCTTCGTCGCGCCGAGCGGCTTCGTTCCCTTCACGCCGCTGGCCGACACCCAGGCCCCGCGCGTGATCGGCGTTCTGCCGCGGAGCCCGACGAGTCTCCTCGTGCAGTTCGACGAGAAGATCGCTCCCGCGGCCGGGGGGAGCACCGCGAGTTTTGCCATCGTGGCTGACGGGGGCGCGGCGCCGCAGATCCAGCAGGCCAGCCTGCAGGGCGGGGGAACCTCGGTGCTGCTCACCACCGGGCTGCAGGCGCAGCAGGCGGCCTACACCCTGGTGGTCACGAACGTCTCCGACCTGGCGGCGCCGCCGAATGTGCTTCTAGAACAGCGCGTCGCTTTCAAGGGTTTCGGGGATTCTACCCCGCCGAAGGTGGTCTACGCGGTGGCGCTCTCGCAGACCGAGGTGGCCGTGGCCTTCGACGAGCAGCTCTCTCCGCTCACGGCGGGGGTGGCCGGCAGCTACCGTCTCCCCGGCCTCGCCGTGGTGCAGGCCGACTTCGCCGGAGATCCGGGGCGCAAGGCCGCCGCCTTCGACGGGGCGCGGGCGAGCTTTCCGGACCGCCTCGTGGTGTTGCAGGTGAGCAAGATGACGGCCGGGCAGAGCTACACCGTGACGCCGGCCGGGGTAACCGACCTGTCGAACAACCCCTGTCAGGGGAGCGCGACCTTCAAGGGGGTGGACCGGGCGCCGACGGTCGACGTGGTCCTGAGCTACAAGGTGTCGGGGAGCGACACCGTGATGGGGGCCATCCCCGCCCGCGCGATCGGGCTGGCGGCCCTCGCCGCGCAGCGCGAAGGGGTCTTCATCCAGGGGAGCACGGTCAGCACCGACGGCCTGACCAAGGGGCAATCCGACGCGGTGAGCACGCAGCTCGGCGGTTTCCCTCCCGAGGGGGCGCCGCTCGCCGGCTCGGAGCCGCAGCTCCTCGACAACGGCCAGAACGGGGACGCCAAGGCGGGGGACGGCGTCTACTCGCTCCGGATCCGGGGCGTCCCCCTGGGCGCGAGCCTGCAATGGAAGGCCTTTGCCCCCTTCACCGTCTCGTACAAGGCCGCGAACCCCGGCGACGCCCAGGCCGCCTTCGCCGACGCGACCCCGGGGCCGTCGGTCTTCTCCGACGGACAGGAGTTCCCCGGGAACGAAAACGCGCTCCGGATCCTCGGGGACGTAAACGGCGACGGTGTAGTCCGGATCCAGTGCCTCTTCGGGGACGAGACGACGTACAAGAAGTTCACCAACAAGCCGCCGTTCGTCTGGGTGGCCGACGACGTGACGTGGACGCCATGATGAGAACGGCACTCCTGCTCCTCGTGGCGGGGCTGGGTGGCTGTCGCGGCGAGCTGCCCGCGCAGTGCCCGAGCGGCCGAGAGGTCGTGGCCGTGACCAGCGAGAGCGCGACGAGCGTGCGGGTGCGCTTCGCCTGTCGCCTCGACACGGCGAGCGCGGAGCGGGCCGAGCACTACCGGGCCGCGGACCATGGCGTCGTGCCCCCCGCCCCTCTCGGGATCGCGGGGGCCGAGGCGGCCGAAGGCGAAGTGCGGCTCACGACCGCCCCCCAGGTGGGGCTCGTGACGTACACGCTGCGCCTCGCCGGGGTGCGAGACGCGAGCGGCGCGCTGCTCGACGCGAGCGCGAACTTCCGGGGGGGCGGGCCAGCGCGCACCGCGCCCGTGACCTTTCGCGTGGACGACCGGTATAGCGCGAGCCTGAAGACGGTCTGGCTCCTGCTCGGCGTGGATCCGCTGACGGGCGCGTACACGTCGCGGGCGCAACGTCTCGAGCTGAAGGATCCCGACGGCGATCACCGCTTCGAGGCCACGCTCCGGGTGGCGGCCGACCCCGTCCGCACGGTGGGCACGAAGGACGACGCGCTCGGACCGCAGTACTGGGGCTACAGCGCTCGCGCCGTGGACGAGAGGAACCGCCCGCTGAGCGAGCTCACGCTCTTCGAGGTGCCCGACGAGAAGGCGCGGGTGGTGGCCGTTCGTCTCTCCACGGTGCCCGAGCCTCCGGCGCCCGAGGGACTCGTGGAGGTGACCTTCCGGGTGGACGATCGCCCCGCGGGCGCCCTGCAGAAGCCCGCACTGCGGGGGAGCTTCGACGCGCAGGGGACCTTCGACCCGACCTTCCCGTCGGTGGTGGAGCTCGCGGACAAGGACGGGGACGGGATCTGGGAGGGGAAGGCACGCGTGCGCATCGCCCCCGACCGACGCCTCGGCGGGCCGAGCGAGCAGAGCAAGCCCTACTCCGTCTATCTCGTCGAGGGAGCGACCCCCTGGCAGAGCCGGTCGGCCGACTTTGCGGCCCCCGACGAGAAGCCCGTCACGGCCGCCATCCTGGTGGGTAGCCCCGACAAGGTGCCGGTGCGCTTCGGCGTGGACGTGTCGGCCTCCTGGCTCGACGAGACGGGGAGCGCGAAGGGGGTCTACCCCGGCGAGGCGGTCTTCCTCACGGGCGAGTTCGGGCAGGCCGAGGATGCTTTCGGGCAGAACGCCACCGACGCCTTCGCCGGCGGGGAGAACGTGGTGCTGCAGATGGTGGAGCGCAAGGACCGGCCGGGGGTCTGGGAGCGCACCCTCTTCTTGCCCAAGAACCGTCCCTACGGCTGGAAGGCGGTGCGCTGCCCCAAGGACAAGGGGTGCGGGCAGCTCAACAAGCTGGTTACCTCCACGGGGCGGGCCTTCCCGACGGTGATGAAGAACCTGATCACCGAGCTCTGCGACGCGAGCAAGAAACAGTGGACGGATTCTAATTGCTCGGATCCGCGCCTCATCGACCCGCGCAAGCTCGGGGCGGTGCCGGTGAAGGGGGGGACGCTCGACTACACGCACGCGACGATCTTCGCCGGCACGGGGAAGGGACAGGTCGATCAGAAGGATCCCCCGGGGACCCCGAACGCGCAGCTGATGTTCAAGCAGGAGGCGCCGGATCTGGTGGTGGAGGTGAAGGAGCAGCCGGTGGTCACGCCGATCTACGTGGTGGGCACCTGGCGCGACGTGAACATCCCGGGCACGCCGCAGGACATCCTGGGCAGCGGGACGGTGATCGACCTCTCCCGGACCGACTACGACGCGGGCCTCATCGGGGTGGCGCCGCCGTCGTATGCCTTGCCGGCTCCGACGCGCCCCTCCCCCTTCGTGATGGACGGCCGCCTGGAGGCCACCGCGACCCTCGTGGCGGGCGGCACCGGCACGATGCCGATCTATCTGGCGGCGAGCGGGGACCACCTGTACCTGGCCACCGATGACGCCGGTGAGGGCTCGGACAACCTGGTGCTGCTCTCGGGTACCGCGCCGGGTGGCGCCGTCCCCGCCCCGTGGGGAAAGGCGGGCACGGTGGCCTTCGCCGGCAAGACGCTCGTCCTGGCCGACGAGAACGACAGCGGCTTCGCCGGGTGGTTCGAGCTCGGCAATCCCGACCGGCTGCTCGCCACCGCCGGGGGGGGCCAGGACCCGCGCTTCGACGTGGGGAGCTCGGCGCAGAACGGCGGAGTCGTCGAGGGGACGGTGAATCTCAAGGCCACCTTCGGCAGCGCGCCGTCGGTGCTCTACCTCGCGGTCGGGGCGTGGGCCTCGGGCGACGGGGGGGCGCTCTATAGCGCGGCGCAGACCCCCGCGACCCGGGACGGAAACGGCAACCTCGAGGCGGGCGAGGTGCTGAAGGTCGCCTGGCCCTCGCTGAAGGTGGTGCCATGAGGCGGCTCGAGCGCGTGGTCTGGGGGGCGGTCCTCGTGGCGCTCGTTGCAGGCCCGACGATCGGGCCGGGAGGCGCCGCGTCGGGCTACGCCGAGAACGTCACCTTCTCCTTCGACGCGGCCAAGATCAGCTACAAGGCCGGGATCCAGACCGCCTACCTGCTCATCGACCGCTACGGCGGCGAGAACGCGCTCTGCAAGGCGCGGCCGATGACCAAGAGCGGCGCTACCTGGTCCACGACGGTGCAGCTCCCCGAGGGGGACTACATCTACGTCTTCGTGGCGAACGCGGACCAGTACGTTACGCTCTCCGATTGCGACCTGAATCCCGACGACGTGCCGGACGCGAACTTCTTCAACGACCCGAGCCCGCGGGTCCCGGGGTTCGGCGGGCAGTTCGGCAAGGACAACCTGCACTTCGTGCGCGACCCGCAGCGGCCGAAGTACCAGCCCGAGACGTTGAGCCCGAGGCCCGGTACCCTCTTCACGAGCGGCTCCGTGGTGCTGTCGGTACAGGCGCGGCCGGGGGCTGGGGGGACGCCCATCGACGCGGGCAAGGTGAAGGTCCGGCTGCACACGAACGAGCCGCCGGGGATGTTCCGGAGCGCGGGGGCAGCGAAGCCCGATACCACCGAAGAGGTCAAGACGGTGAAGGTGACGACGGGCGCCGGGGGGGCGGTGACCGTGACGGCCACCCTCGCCTCCCCGCCCGAGGGTTTTCACGAGGTGGACTTCGAGCTGGCGGACGCGGCCGGCCGCACGGGGGACAAGCTCACCACCTCGATTCTGGTGAACCTGCAGAACGAGCCGCCGGTGGCCGACGCCGGCCCGACGCGCTTCGGGCACGTGGGCGCCGAGGTGCAGCTCGACGGGGGCCTCTCGAACGACCCGGACCGCGTGGGGCTCGCGGCCTACGCGTGGCGGCAGCTCTCAGGGCCGGGGACGCTCTCCTTCCAGAGTTACGACGAGGAGCGCGTCCAGGTGGACGGCTTCTTCCTGCTGCTCTTCGACGACGAAGGGAACGGCAAGGGGCAGCCCCTCCCGGCGCTCCACTCGCAGCCGCGCGTCGTGGCGAGCGCGCCCGGTCTCTACCGCGTGGGGCTCAAGGTGCAGGACCACGAGGGGGCCTGGAGCTCCGAGGCCGCCACCGAGCTTCACGTGGTGAGCAGCTTCGATCCCTCGGTGAAGCCGCGCGCCGACGTGGCGCTCGTCTCCGGGAAGGTGCACCTCGACGGGCGGCCGAGCGGCGTGGGCGGGGACTACCGCTTCATCCCCGACGCGCGGAACCCGGCGCCGGTGACCCTGACGGTCCTCAACGGGGGGCGGACGGTGGCCTTTCCCCCGCCGAAAGCCGGGAGCTACGTCTTCTACCTGCAGATCGGACGGTCGCACCCGCGGGCCATCACGGTGCGGGTGAGCGGCGACGGCAAGGCGACGGGGCAGGAGCTCGACGATCAGGACCGCTTCTGGAAGGAGGAGGCGGTGATCTACATGGTCTTTCCGCGGCGCTTTCAGGACAGTAACGGCGACGGCCACGGGGATTTCCGAGGCATCGTTCAAAAACTCCCCTACCTCAAGACCCTGGGCGTGAACGTCCTCTGGATCATGCCCATCACCCCCGGGCCTACGAGCCACGGCTACGCCGCGACCGCGCTCTTCGACACCCACCCGGACTACGGCACCGTCGGGGACTGGGACTACTTCACGGCCGAGGCGCACAAGCTCGGCATGCGGGTCATGCTGGACCTGGTCGGGAACCACACCTCCGACCGCCATCCGATCTTCCGCGCCGCGATGGCCAACCCGGGATCGGTGCTGCGCGACTGGTTCGTCTTCAACCCGGGCAATAACGAACGACCGTTCGAATACGCCTTCGACTTCTCTACCCTGCCCTCCCTGAACTACAACAACCCCCTCGTCCGCCGCCTGTTCATCGACTTCGTGGAGTACTGGATGGATCACGGCGTGGATGCCTTCCGGTGCGACATCGCGACCTTCGTGCCGCCCTCCTTCTGGCGGGAGATGCGCCGCCGCGTGGTGGCGCGAAAGCCCGGGGGGGCGATGCTGGCGGAGATCATTCCTCCGTCGCCGGGCTTCTTCGACGAGCAGTTCGATCTGGCCTACGACTCGTACCTCTACTGGAACTTCAAGGACATCTTCGCCAAGACCGGCGGCCTCGACGCGTTTCACGGCGCCCTCGCGAGCGCCGAGAAGTTCGTCTCGAACGCCTACATCCGGAAGGTGCGCGAGAAGGTGGATCCGGCGCGGGTGCTGCGGCTGCGCTACCTCGACACGCAGGACGAGGACCGGTTCCTGCTCCAGGCGGGGAGGAACAAGGATGTGCAGCGCGCGGCGGCCGGGGTGCTCCTGAGCCTGCCGGGGACCCCCATGATCTACTACGGGGACGAACAGGGCGCGCTGCAGATGCGCGGGCAGATGAAGTTCGGGACCGACGGCGACCCAGGGCTCCACGAGCACTACCGGCGGCTCCTCCTCGTGCGGGGTCAGAACCCGGGTTTGCAGGGGCAGGACTACGGGGCGCTCGGAGAGCCCGGGGACACCTTCACGCGCATCAACAGCGATGCGGACCAGGGGGGAGCGCAGGTCTACTCGTTCTCGCGCTACCGCGAGGGGCAGCACTTCGTGGTCCTGTCGAACCGCTTCAAGTCGAGCTCGCTCGGCACGACGGTGAAGTTCTTTCCGCCGCCGGCGCAGCTCGGAGACTACGGGTCGGGCACGCTTTGGCTGGTGAATCATCTGAACGCGAAGGATCAGGTGCCCACCGACAAGGCCTCGCTCGCGCGCGGGGTCTCGGTCTCGGTGGGGAGCCACGAGACGAAGGTCTATCAGCTCGTGGAGGCCCAACTCCCCGACGCCGACGACGACGGCGTACTGGACAGCTACGACAGCTGCCGCGGGGTGAAGAACGCGGACCAGGCCGACACCGACGGGGACGGGGTGGGAGACGCCTGCGACAAGTGCCCCGACACGCTCCTCGGCACTCCGGTGAACGTGGAGGGGTGCCTGGCGCAGGCGGGAGGGCCGCGGCAGCGCTACCTGCTGGACGGCCGAGTCGACGACGCGGCGTACCTCGCGGCGGAAGCGGCCGGCACTAAGCTCTACGCGAGCTTCAACGGGCGGCAGCTCTATCTGGCCGCCACCGCCGCGCGGCCCGGGAGCGACGTGACGGTCTACGTGGGCACGGCGACGGATCGGATGGTCCCCGCGGCGTTCGGCAAGGCCGGGAGGGTGGCCACGGGGGGGCCTGTTCTCGCCGACGAGGGAGATGGGAACTACGCCGCCTGGCTGAAGGTGACGGGCGCGGCGCGCGCGGCGACGCCCAGCATGATCGAGAGCGACGACGGGGTCGTGGAAGGAACGGTGAACCTCGTGGAGATGTTCGGCGCAGAGCTGCCGAAGAAGCTCTACCTGGCGGTGGGGCGGTACGGGGCGGAGGACGGCGCGGCGCTCGTGGCGCAGTGCCCGGCGAGCAAGGACGGCAACGGTGACCTCAACGACAGCGAGTTCGTCGCCATGGAACTAAAGGATCCGACGCCCCCTCCACCCGCTCCGCCACCGGACCGGGACCAGGACGGGACCCCCGACGCGCGGGACAACTGCCGGAGCGTACCGAACGCCGACCAGCGGGACTTCGACGGGGATGCCGTAGGGGACCTGTGCGACCTCTGTCCGGCCTCTCGCCCGGGGGTGCCGGTGGACGGCTGGGGTTGTGAGCGAGAGACGGGACAGGCTCACGCGAACCCCCACCCCGACGCCGTGGGCGGTCCGGTCCAGGCGGAGGGGTGCAGCTGCGAGCTGGGCCGGGGGAGTGGCCCCGCGGGAGCCGGCTGGTGGATGGCAGTCGTCGCGCTGCTCGGGCTGGGCCGCGCACGCCGGCGCGTCATGCGGCGACGGGGGCAGCCGGTCGGGCCTGGCTCCGGCGTGGTCGGGGCGCTCCTGGCCCTTCTCGGGTGGGGAGCGGCGGGGTGCCTCGGCACGGACGAGCCTGCGGGGGGCCTGTCGGAGTGCCTGGATAGCGCGGGACGGAGCTACGCGCCGTGCCGCGTGCTGCGAGGGCGTCTCGAGGTGCCGGCGGCGTCGAAGCTCGCCCCGGGGGTCAAGCCGCTGCAGCTCGCGGCGGTGATCTTTCGGGGTCTCGCGGCCACCGGCGGAGCGAAGGCGGACGCGGCCGTCAGGCCCCCGGCGGGCGACGGTGGCCGGGACGCGGGAGGGAGCCCCGGGGCGCCGGCGAGCAAAACAGAACTGCGGTTCTTTTTCGGCGCGCCGTTTGCGCCGCAGGCCGGGGGCGGCCAGCGGGCGTCGGTGCCCTTTTCGATCACCCTCCCCTGCACCGAGAGCGCGGCCGTGCTCGTGCAGTTCCCGCGGGATTCGTCGGCGCGTGGCCCCGGCCTGCAGGTCGCGCAGTTCCTCTTTCCCGAGGACGGAGCGACGACGCTGAGCAGCCGCCTGCACCGGCAGGCGAAGGAGTCGTGTGGCGGCAGGAGCGCGGTGCTGGACCTCGGCACGGTGTTGCTCGAGCTCCCGCCGCGCCAGTCGGCCACGGCCGGGCGGGTGCAGCTCGGCAAGGGGAAGAGCAAGAACCCGCTGTCGCTGGTCGATGCGGACGGCGACGGCCAGGACGACCTGGCCGATCTGGACGATGACGACGACGGGCTACCCGACGGGAGCGACGACGACGCGGACGGGGACGGGGTGTCGGACGCGGTCCAGGCGCTCTCCGCCCTGCCGGACGCGGACAAGGACGGAATCCCCGATCTATTCCAGTAGGAGCTTTCTAGAGCGTGACGACGGGAACAATATGCGAAGGTAAGCTCTAGTATGAGTATTCTAGGCGGCTACGACTGTTTCCGGCGAAGCGCCTCCGCCTGATCGAGGAGGCGCAGGAACTCGCCGCGGTAGCCGTGGGGGTCTTTGCCCTTGGCCCCGCGCGCCAGCTCGCGCACCAGGCCGAAGGTGGTCTGCGCCTTGTGGGGCGAGTCCCGCAGCAGCATGCCGAAGGCCGCCACCGCGGAGGCGAAGCGGAAGGCGTCGGTGGTCTGGGCCAGGGGCGCCGCTTCGTCCAGGACCGGCAGCGCGAGGAGCTGGCTCTGCTCGGCCGAGGGGGCCTTGTAGCGGAGCTTCACGGTGAAGAGCTCGGGTCCCGCGGCCGCCTCGGTGGGCCGGGCGCCGCTCTGGTACTTGAGGGGGTCCACGCCGCGCACCTCGGTCTCGGCGCCGACGGGGACGATCTCGTAGAGCGCGGTCACCGAGTGGCCGGCGCCGATCTCGCCGCCGTCTTTGCGGTCGTCGTTGAAGTCCTCGGCGCGGAGGAGGCGATTCTCGTAGCCCAGCAGCCGGTAGGCCGCGACGCGCTTCGGGTTGAATTCGACCTGCACCTTGACGTCCTTGGCGATGGTCACGAGGGTGCTGCCCGCCTGGCGGACGAGCACCTTGCGCGCCTCGGCCAGGTTGTCGATGTAGGCGTAGTTGCCGTTCCCCTTGTCGGCCAGCTGCTCCATCGTGCTGTCCTTCAGGTTCCCCATGCCGAAGCCGAGGACGGTCAGGAAGATGCCGCTCTGGCGCTCCGCCTCCACGAGACGCACGAGGTCCCCCTCGCTCGTGGTGCCCACGTTGAAGTCGCCGTCGGTGGCGAGGATGACGCGGTTGATGCCGCCCGGGCGGAAGTGCTCGCGGGCCACGCGGTAGGCGAGCCGGATGCCGTCCGCGCCGTTCGTGGGTCCCCCCGCCTGCAGACGCGAGAGAGCGGCGAGGATCTTCGCCTTCTCCGAACCCGCCGTGGAGGGCAGGACCACGCCCGACGCTCCGGCGTAGACGACCATGGCCACGCGGTCACGTTCGGTCAGCTGGCCGACGAGCAGCCGAAGGGCCGCCTTGAGCAGCGGGAGCTTGTTCGCCGTGTCCATCGAGCCCGACACGTCGAGGAGGAAGACGAGGTTCCGCGGAGGAAGCTGCGCGTCGGGGATCCGCCGGCCCTGCAGACCGAGGAGGACCAGGCGGTGGCGGGGGTTCCAAGGGGCCCGAGAGACCTCGGCCACCGCCGAGAAGGGGCGCTCGCCCTTCGGCGCCGGGTAGTCGTACGGGAAGTAGTTCACGAGCTCCTCGATGCGCACGGCGTCCTTCGGCGGGAGCATCCCCTCGGTGAGGAAGCGGCGCACGTTGCTGTACGAGGCGGTGTCCACGTCCACGGCGAAGGTGGAGAGCGGGTTGTGCGTCACCTTGAGAAAGGGGTTGTCCTCGACGTGCCGGTAGGCCTCCGTGTTCATCCGGGGCCCCTCGGCCCCGTCCGAGGTTTTCCCACCGACGGCCGTCCCCGCCACGGCAGGAGCTTCGTGGTAGGCCCCGCCCGGAACCCGTCCCTTCATGAGGCCGCAGGCGGCGAAGGTGGTCAGGGTGGCCAGGACGGGGGTAAGCGCGAGGACGAGACGTAGGCGGTGGCTCATCGGGTGCCTCCTTGGTGGCTCTCGGGAAGGAATCGCCGGCGGGCCTCCGTCCTTACAGCGCGCGCGGAAGTTGACAGGCACTGGCGCCTGGCAATACTGTGTAGACGTTCAGGCCTGAACGGGCGCACAGGACCCATGCACAACGATAACGAGCGCACATTGCAAGGGATTTACCGGGTGCTGGACCGCTGGCGAGCCCCCGCCGTGGCGCGTCACCTCGTCCGGCACGCGGTGATGTCCGAGGAGAGCGCGCGAACGCGCCCCTTTCCGGCGGACCTGGCGCCAGCGCTGCTGCGGGCGCTCCGGAGCCGCGGGATCGAGCGCCTCTATACCCACCAGGCCGACGCGCTCGACCTGGCGCGGCGCGGGCGCGACGTGGTGGTCACCACGCCGACCGCTTCCGGCAAGACGCTCTGCTACAACGGCCCGGTCTTCCAGGCGCTGCTCGAAGACCCGCAGGCGCGAGCGCTCTACCTATTTCCGACGAAGGCGCTCGCGCGCGATCAGATGGAGGAGGCGCGGCTTCTGGCCGCGGCGACCGGCGAGTCCATCGGGGTGGCCGTCTACGACGGGGACACGCCGGTGGATCAGCGCCGCGCGGCCCGGCGGAAGGCGCGGCTCCTCGCCACGAACCCCGAGATGCTGCACGCGGGGATCCTGCCGCACCATCCGGGGTGGGCCGAGCTCCTCTCGGGCCTGCGCTACGTGGTGCTCGACGAGCTCCATACCTACCGCGGAGTCTTCGGCAGCCACCTGGCGCACGTGCTCCGGCGGCTCCGACGCCTCTGCCGGTTCCACGGCAGCGACCCGGTGTTTCTCTGCACCAGCGCCACCATCGCGAACCCCGCGGAGCTGGCCGAGCGCCTGGTCGGCCGGCCGTTCGAGCTCGTGGCCGAGAGCGGGGCCCCGCGTGGGGAGCGGCACCTGCTCATCTTCAATCCCCCGGTGCTCGACGCGGCCCTCGGGGTGCGGGAGAACTACCTGACCGCGGCGACGCGCCTCACCCTCGATCTCGTGGAGGGGGAGCTGAGCAGCCTGGTCTTTTGTCGGAGCCGGCTGGCTGTGGAGGTGCTCCTGCGCACGCTGCGGGAGAGCCTGGAGAGCGCGGACGGTTCAAGTTCCGAGGTTCTAGAACGTGTGCGCGGATATCGGGGTGGCTACCTCCCCGAGCGGCGCCGCGCCGTGGAGCAGGCGCTGCGCGCCGGACGCACCGACGTGGTGGTCACGACCTCGGCGCTGGAGCTCGGCATCGACATCGGCGGGCTCGACGCCGTGGTGGTGGCCGGCTGGCCGGGTAGCCGCGCCGCGACCTGGCAGCGGGCGGGTCGTGCGGGACGCAGACGGACTCCAAGCCTCGCGATCCTGGTCGCCTCGAGCGAGCCGGTAGATCAGTACGTGGCCGGCGAGCCGGACTACCTGCTCGGCGAGGGGCCCGAGCACGCGCGGGTGGATCCGGACAATCCGCTCATCCTCGTGCCGCATCTCAAGTGCGCGGCGTACGAGCTCCCCTTCGCGCCCCAGGAGGCCTACGGGCACCTCGACGCGCAGGAGACGGCCGAGACGCTGGACTGCCTCGCCGAGGCGGGGGTGCTGCACGGGCGAGGCGGGCGCTACCACTACGTGGGCGACGCCTTCCCGGCCCAGGAGGTCCAGCTTCGGGGTCCGCTCGACGAGAACTTCCTCGTGGTCGACGAGCCGACGGGGACGATCCTGGCCGAGGTGGACTATCAGGACGCGCCGCAGGAGCTGCACGACCAGGCCATCTACCAGCTCGAGGGGCAGCAGTACGAGGTGCGACGGCTCGATCACGATGCGCGCAAGGCGCACGTCACCCGCGCCCAGGTGGACTACTACACGGACGCCCTGACGCAGACGCGGGTGCGCGTCCTCGAGACGCACGAGGCGGTCGAGGCCGCGGCGTGGGGCGAGGTGCACGTCTTGCAGCGCGTGGTGGGCTTCAAGAAGATCAAGCTGCACACCCAAGAGAACGTGGGCTACGGCGAGGTCTGTCAGCCCGACCGCGAGATGCACAGCATGGCCCTGTGGCTCACGACCTCGGCCGAGGCGCTGGCGCGCGTGCCGGCCTCGCCCGGGGAGTGGGCCGAGGCGAGCCTGGCGGCGGCCTATGCCCTGCATTCCACCGCAGCGCTCTTGCTGATGAGCGAGCCGCGGGACCTGGGCCGTGCGGTCGGAGACGCGCGGTCGGGCTGGTTCGCCGTGTCGGGGAGGCGCAGTCGGGGGAGCTACCAGCGCCCGGGAGAGGGGCAGGACCTGCTCGAGGGGACGGTCCCGACGATCTTCCTCTTCGATCGCTACCCCGGCGGGACGGGGCTCGCGGAGCGCCTCTACGACGAGCGTGCGGAGCTGCTCTCCCGGGCGCACGCCATGATCGCCCGCTGCGGCTGCGCTCGCGGCTGCCCCGCGTGCATCGGGCCGGGGGGGAGCCCCGGGGCCAAGCGGCTCGCCCGGGGACTGCTGGAGCTGCTCCTCCACGGAGGCGACGCGCGAGGGGTTCCGGCGGCCGAAGCGAGACAGAGCCGTGGGAGCGGCGGCGAGCGCACGGCGAGGCCCGGGGGTGAGGGAGAGAGGTCCTGGCGATGAAGCTCGCCGATCGCGTGCGCCGGGCTCTCGGCTCGGACGCGGGGCCGGTCCGGGCAAACGGAGCGGAGGGATCCGCCCGCGTCGCGGAGACGGAGGGGCGCCCCGATCACCGGATCTACGAGCTTCGGCGCGCGATCGGTCGCATCGAGAGCCGGTGGGCCGGTGAGGTGAGTGCGGCCGTGACGAGGCCTGTGCTGCGGGCGCGTGCGGCCGGCCCGGCCTGGGTGCGCACGAGTGCCGTGCCGATGCTCCACGAGCGTGGCTGTGCTCGAGAGGAGCGCTTCGGCGACACGCGCCTCGAACCGCCGGGGAGCGAGGCGCTGGCTGAGCTGCTGCGGGTGGCCGTGGGAACGGGCGTGATGCGTCCTGAGCCGCACGAGCTCCTCTTTCTGGATACGGAGACGACGGGACTCTCGCGCGATGCGGGCACCCTGCCCTTCCTGATCGGCGTCGGGAGCTTTCGCCCTGAGGACCGGCGCTTCGCGGTGCAGCAGTTCCTCGTGCGGGATCCCGCGGAGGAGGCGGTCGTGCTCGAAGCGCTCGAGCAGCGTCTGGCCGCGGCGAAGGTGCTCGTCACGTTCAACGGGCGGAGCTTCGATCTGCCGCTCCTCCGGAACCGCGGCGTACTGGCGCGCATGCGGCTGTCGCTCGGACTCCCCCACGTAGACCTCCTGCTGCTCGCCCGGCGGCTCTTCCGGGGACGCCTGCCCTCCCTGCGCCTCGGGGAGCTCGAGCGGAGCGTGCTCGGCTTCCACAGGGAGGGAGACGTGGAAGGCGCGCTCGTGCCGAGCATCTACCTGGACTTCTTGCGCAGCGGGCGGTGGGACCAGATGGCGCGCGTCCTCGAGCACAACCAGCTGGACGTGATGGCGCTCGCTCCTCTGCTCGGGCTCGTGGCGAGCCACGTGGCGGACCCGCTCGAGTGGGCCGAGGACGCCGAGGAGCTGCACGCGCTCGGCGTGCTCCACCTCGAGCGCGGAGATCCGGAGCTCGGTGAAAGAAGCCTCGTCCGCGCGCTGGAGCTGGCACGAGCCTCCGGGACGCGGCGCGAGGTCCTCGTGTCGCTGGCGCGCCGACTGCGGCGGACCGGGCGGCGGGCCGAGGCGGCGACGCTCTGGGAGGAGTACCGGCGCCACTTCCCGCAGCATCCGCTCGGCTGGATCGAGCTCGCCAAGCACCACGAGCACGTCACGCGAGACCTGGCACGGGCGCTCGCCCTGGCGGAGGGGGCGCCGGGAGACCACGACGACGGCAGCCGGGTCGCGCGCCTGCGACGTCGCCTCGGGCGCGGGGCGGCAGACGGGGCGTAGCGCCGCTATCCCGTCCGCGGGGCAAGCGCGTAGACTGTCCCCCGATGCTTTCCCGCGGCTCTTTCGCGCGCGACGTCAGTTGGTGGGCCCTCTGCGGCGCACTGCTCGTGGCGCTGCGCGCGGAGGCGGCTCCGCTCTACCAGCTGCGGACCTTCACCCGCCGCGACGGGCTGGCACACGACATCGTGCGCGACGTTCTCGAGGCCCGCGACGGAGCGTTCTGGTTCGCCACTCCCGAGGGGGTCACGCGCTACGACCCCCTCCGAGGACGGTACGAGCTGCTGCGGCCGAGCCAGGCCGAGACGACGGCGCTGGCCGAAGGGCCGGACGGGGCGATCTGGATCGGGACCGAGGGGGCGGGGCTCGGTCGGTACCGGGGGGGGCGCTGGCGCTGGTTCACCCGTCGGGACGGGCTGCCGAGCGACGACGTGAAGTCGCTGCTGGTGGACCGTCGGGGGCGGCTGTGGGCGACGCTGGGCGGCGGCGGGGTGATCCGAGGGGATGGCGAGCGTTTGTTCGCATACGGGCCGGCGCAGGGCCTCGCCCCGGGGGAGCTCACGCGCTGCACCGAGCTGCGCAGCGGGGCCATCGTGTGCGGAGTCCACGACCAGCCCCTGCTCCAGCGCTTCGACGGCCAGCGCTGGGAGGCGCTCCCGGTGCGGGCAGAGGTGCGGCGACACTTCTACGTGCAGGCGCTGGCGGAAGACCGCGACGGGCGGTTGTGGCTCGGCACCGCCGGCGCGGGGGCGCTGGCGGGCCTCCTGCGGGAGGGCTCCTACCACTTCGAGGTGTACGACGCGCGTCGAGGGCTGGCTAGCAACCGCGTGCTCGCCATCCGGCCGGCGAGAGACGGAAGACTGTGGCTGGCCACCTCCGGGGGGGCGAGTCGTTTCGACGGGCGGACCTTCAGCAGCCTCACGCGGCGCGACGGCCTGGGGAGCAACCTGATCCTGGCCCTCGCCGAGGCGCGGGACGGCGCGATCTGGATGGGCACGCTCGGCGGCGGCGTGACCCGCCACGCCCTTTCGCGCTGGGAGCAGATGACCGAGGCCGATGGGCTCGCCAGCAACAACCTGACGGGGGGACTCCTGCGGAGCCGCGACGGCGCGCTCTGGGTGGGGACGGACGGTGGGGTCTGTCGGTTCGCACAGGGACGCTGGGAGACCTTTCGCACCGGCCATCCGGATCGGGACTACGTGCAACACCTGCTCGAGGACCGGCGCGGCATCGTCTGGGTGGCGACGCGTGCGGGGATCCGGCGTCGCGACCCGGACGGGGGCTGGCACGACGAGGCGCTGCGCCCGGGTGGCCGGCCCGTGGGGGTGAATCACCTCGCGCAGACGCCTGCGGGGGAGCTGTGGCTGGCGACCGGGGCGGGAGTCGCCGCGCGCGGGCCGAGCGGCTATCGCTGGTATGCGCGCGACCGCGGCCTGCCCGCGGAAGAGGCGAACGCGCTGCTCGTGGATCGGGGGGGGCGGGTCTGGGTCGCCACCGACGGCGGGGTCGCGCGCCTCGAAAACGAGCGTTGGATCGCTTTCCCCACGGCGCCGGCGCCCGAGCGCGCGGACCGGGTCTTCGGCCTGGCGCAGGCCCGGGACGGCGGGCTCTGGGCCTCCGGACCGAGCGGCGTCTACCGCTTGCGGGGCGACAAGTGGGAGCGTCTTCCCTCGGGGCCGTTTCTCCCTCCCGGGCGTTTTTCGCGCTTCGTCATGGCCACCTCGGACGGGTCGCTCTGGTTCGCCATCCGGGGCCTCGGGGTGCACCGCCTATTCGACGGACGCTGGAGCCGCTACTCCACGGCCGACGGCCTCGGGTCGGATACGGTGCACGAACTGCTGACAGAGGGAGATGGAACGCTGTTCTTTGCGACCTTCGGCGGGGG
Organism: Deltaproteobacteria bacterium; assembly: GCA_020848905.1. NCBI lineage: Bacteria > Pseudomonadati > Myxococcota > Myxococcia > Deltaproteobacteria bacterium. Next base: position 66,475 of record JADLHG010000029.1, on the reverse strand, counting down.
ACTGAGCCGCTACCGTCCCGACCACCTCCCCCCCGAGACGAGCCTCGGCCGCGGCCCATCCGGGGTGCTCGGACCCTCCTCGGTGGTGGTGGAGGGGGAGCTCGCCTCGCTGGCTCTCGGCGGGCAGGACGCCCTGAAGGACACCCCGACGGCGGACCTGCTCTACAGCTACCGCGTGGACGGGGGGCCCTGGAGCCCCTTCGACTCTGCGGCGCGGGTGGTGCTCGAGGGGCTCCGGCCGGGGGTCCACCGCGTCGAGGCGCGGGCGATGGACCGGGACCTGAACGTCGATCCGACGCCGGCGCGGCACGAGGTCCGCGTGGTGCGCCGCTGGTGGCGGGAGCCCTGGCTCCTCGGCCTGGTCGCGGCGAGCCTCGGGCTCCTCGGCTACGCTGCGGCACGGGCGGCGCGAGCCCGTGGCAGGGAGCGCGCGGCCATCCGGGAGCGAGAGGCCGTTCTAGAACAGAGACGCCATTTCGTGCGGCTCGCCTCGCACGAGCTACGCAAGCCGCTGGCGCGGCTCGGACACCGGGCGGAGATGCTCACGCTCGAGGAGACGCGGGCCGACCCGGCGCGGCTGGCGGAATACGCCGGGGCGGTTCTCGCGGACGCCCGCCACCTCGCGCGCCTCGTGGAGAGCCTGCTGCACCAGTCGCGGCTCGCCACCGGGATCCCCCTCGCGCTCCAGCCCGGCGACCTCTCCGGCGCCGTGCGGGAGATCCTGTCGCGCCTGGCCGTCGACGGGGCGGAGGGGCCGCCCCGCTTCTGCCCCGCGGAAGCGCCCCTGCCCGTGCGGTACGATCCGCTGTACCTGGAGCTCGCGCTGCGCAACCTCCTCGACAACGCGGCGAAGTACGCCGGGCCTCTCACGGAGGTCGTGGTGGCCACGCGCCCCGAGGGGAAGCTCGGCGTGCTCGAGGTCCGGGACGCGGGGGCGGGTGTGCCGCGCGAGGACCGGGAACGCATCTTTCTCCCCTTCGAGCGGGGTCGGACCCGCCCGGAACACGGCGGCTTCGGGCTGGGGCTCGGTTTCGCGCGTGAGATCGCCCGCGCGCACGGCGGGGAGCTCGAGCTCGCGCCCTCCGAGGGGAAAGGCGCTACCTTCCTTCTGAGTCTACCCCTCGTGGAGACGCCGCATGGACCGCCTGCTGATCATTGATGACGACGCCGAGACGGTGAAGATCTGGCGCGACTACTTCCAGCACCGCGACTTCGAGGTGCTGAGCGCGAGCGGCACGGCGGACGGGGTGGCCCTCGCCCGATCGAAGCACCCCGAGTGCATCCTGCTCGACGTGCGCTTCGACCTCGAGGGGGACGACGCCGGCTACTACGCGTGCCGCAAGCTGCGCGAGTTCTTCGCGGGGCCGATCCTGATGCTCTCCGCCTACAAGGTGGCGCCGCTGGACAAGGTGCAGGGGCTCGAGTTCGGGGCCACGGGGTACCTGGACAAGACCGTGAGCCTGAGGGAGCTCGAGGGCTGGGTGCGGGCCCAGATGCGCACCTTCGGGCATCGGATCTATCGCGTGGGACCGGAGGGCGAGGTCGAGGTGGACACCCGCCTCCGCGAGGTGCGCGTGGCCGGCCGGGTCGCGCCGCTGACGCCCACGGAGTACAAGCTCATCGCCTTTCTGTGCGCCCACCGCGGGGAGCCGCAAGCCAAGGAGGATCTCCTGGACCTCCTCTACGCCGACGATCTGGAGGCTGGGGAGGGGCGCCTCACCTCGCACATGCACAACCTGCGACGGCACATCGAGCGGGATCCCCGGCATCCGGTGGTGATCTTGACGGTTTTCGGCTTTGGATACCGCGTACCCTGACCGCGCGGGGCGACGTCGCGGAACTTCCCAAGGTGGAGCGGTGTCTGGGTGTCTATAGGGATTGCGCCCGAGCGCCCGTGCTCCACCCCGCACCTGCCCTGAAGGAGTCGACATGAGCTCCCCCGCCCCGTCGCGGGTCCGGCCTGCGCGGCACCCGCATCTCGGATCGGCCGTAGCTCTCGCCCCTCTGGCAGCGCACCGCATCGCGGAGTACCTCGCGTTGCGCTGCGCAGGGGCCACCTGGCGGCGGGTCGCCGTGCACACCGTGCCGCCGCTGACGATGCTGGCTGCCGCCGCTACGCTCTATCGCGTGGTGGCTCCGCTTCCCGAGACGACGGTTGGGCGCTCTCGAAACGCGCCGGCATCTCTCGCGGTGGCGGCCGGGCTGCTGCTCGGCACGCTGGCCGCGGTAGCGAATCTGCTTTCGATGCTGGCGGCGGCGCGGGACCCTGCGGCGGGAACGTTGGGGGTGGACCCGGCCACCGCCGCCATGGTCCTGCACGTGGCGCTCCTCGCTCCCGTGGCCGAGGAGGCCACCTTCCGGGGGCTCCTCTACCGCCACCTGCGCCAGGGGCTGCCGGCCTTCACCGCGGCCCTCCTGGCGGCGCTTCTCTTTTCGCTCATGCACGGAACTCTCGGGCAGGCGGTCTGGACCTTCTTGCTCGGGCTCGTGGTGGCCTTCGGCTACGAGCAGACCCGGTCCCTCTGGGCGCCGATCCTGATTCACGCCCTCTTCAACGCAGTACCGGTGGGGGTGGCCGTCGCACGTTCGCAGCCGGGGGACCTCGGCCCCCTCTGGCTCGTCGTCGCGCTCGTGGCCGTGGTCTTCACGATCGCCGCCCGCAGCGCGGCGCAGGCCACGCGCGAGAGCTAACCAGCCGGCTCCGGCGACGGTGCGCCGCGGCCCGGGCTCGGATAGAATAGGCCCACCAGGGTCGAGACGCGGTGCGGACGAGGCATTCACCAACCGGGCGGAGAGACACGGGAGGCCGCAGGCGCGCGGACGCCGTGGCGACGATTGCTCTCCTCCTGACGCTGGCGACGGCGGCCTCGTGCGTCTTCCAGCGCGGCGGCATCGGCTCGAGCTATGGTGACGGAGCCGCGGCGGACCTTGGCCGGGCCGACGGAGGCGCACCGGCCGACCAGGGCCCGGAAAGAGACCTCGGACGCCTCGACAGCCGCGCCGGTGACCTCGGGCGTACGGACCAACGCATCCCGGATCAGCGGACGACCGATCAGCGCGTTGCGGACCAACGACTGCCCGATGCGAGCATCTCCGCGGACCGGGACGGCGACGGAAAGGCCGACGACAGAGATAACTGCCCCGACGTGCCCAACGCGGGCCAGGAGGACCAGGACAAGGACGGGCAGGGAGACGCCTGCGATCCGGACGACGACGGCGACACGATCCCCGACGACGTCGACCCGGCGCCCCTCGTGAAGAACACGGTCTACTACTACAAGACGGGTGCCGCGTCGGCGGGGGATATGGTCGGCCTCGGCTCCTGGGCTCCGACCGGGGACGCCCGCTGTCAGACGGAGCTGACCTTCGATCGCTACCAGCGCACGATGCTATCCGCCGGCCTCATCGCGAAGACCGACTACCGAGCCGAGACGCGCCTGACGGTGACGAACTCACTGCCGGCCACCGGGAAGGGCTTCGCGGCGGCGGGCCTCGGCTTCCGCGTGACCAGCGTCGGGGTGTCGGACTTCGACGGCTACACGTGCGCGGTGAACCTCCACGACCGGCGGCTGGTGCTCAGCCGCTACAACAGCAGCAGCGCCCGCATCCTGGCCGAGAGCGGCAGCGGGACGGTCCAGGGGAACGGCCCCTTTCGTGTCCGCATCACCGCGCAAGGGGACCAGCTGAGCTGCGGCCTCCAACCGAACGGCCCTCTCGTCTCCGCGTCCGACGGGACGCACGGCTCCGGGACGCCGGGCTTCTTCACGCACGGCGCTGCCGCCTGCTTCGACTACCTCTGGGTGATCAGCGCTCCGTAGGCGTCGTGGCCCCGAGCCCGAGCCAGGAAGCTTCCTCCGGCGAGAGCGCCTCGGGCCAGCGCGACTCCGCGTACAGGCAGCGGACGCGCAGCGCCTGGGAGAGGAGCCGCAGGTAGTCCGCGCGTCGCACGAGCCCGGCGCCCAGCCGATAGGTGTGCTCGGTGAGCGACTGGCAGTCCACGAGCACCGTGCCGATGCTCCCGAGCCGGGCTACGAGGGCCGCAAAGGCCACCTTCGAGGCGTTCGATACGCGAAAGAACATCGACTCCCCCGAGAAGAGCCCCTGGAGCTGCACGCCGTACAGGCCTCCGACGAGCTCGTCCCCCTGCCACACCTCCACGCTGTGCGCGTAACCCAGGCGGTGCAGCCCGGTGTACCCGGCGATGAACGCGGGGGTGATCCAGACGCCCTCGTCGCGGTGCGCCTCGAGGCAGCCGCGAATTACGCCCTCGAAGTCCCGGTCGTAGGTGACGCCGAAGCCTCCCTTGCGAGCCATCTTCCCGAGCTTTCGCGGGAGCCGGGCCTGCCAGAAGATGGCGCGGGGGTCCGGCGAGTACCAGCGCACGGGACGACCGGACCAGGGGAAGATCCCGCGTCGATAGGCGGCCAGGATGCGGTACGGGTCGAGCGGCCCTCCGACGGCCACCACCCCGTCCTCGTCGGCGTCATCGGGGTCGGGGAAGGAGAACCTGGCCTCCTCGGCCGAGGGCGCATCGCTCATCGCGCCTCATGATAGGAGACGCCGGTGCCGCGGTCTATTGCCGCTCTCCGAGGGTTGATGCACACTCCCAAGCCCTGCGTGGGGCGACGGGAAGAGGGCCCGGGTGGTGAAACCGGCAGACACAAGGGACTTAAAATCCTTTGCCGCGAGGCGTACGGGTTCGAATCCCGTCCCGGGCACCATGGAACTCGACAGCATCTACGTCAAGGGCGCTCGGCAGCACAACCTGCACGTGGACGAGCTCTTCATCCCGAAGAAGCGGCTCGTCGTCTTCACGGGGGTGAGCGGGTCGGGCAAGTCGTCGCTGGCCTTCGATACTCTCTACGCCGAGGGGCAGCGGCGGTACGTCGAGTCGCTCTCGAGCTACGCCCGGCAGTTCCTGGGGCAGATGGAGAAGCCGCAGTACGAGCAGTTGCGCGGCCTGAGCCCGACCATCGCGATCGAACAGAAGACCGCGTCGGGGAACCCGCGCTCGACGGTGGGCACCATCACCGAGATCTACGACTACCTGCGCGTGCTCTACGCCCGGGTCGGGCTGCAGCACTGCCCGCAGTGCGACCGGCCGGTGGCCGCCCTATCCACGGACCAGATCGTCGCCGAGCTCCGGCGCGTCTCGGGCCCCCTGCTGCTCCTCGCGCCGCTCGTCGAGCACCGCAAGGGGGAGTTCCGCGAGCTCTTCACGGAGCTCGGCCAGCGCGGGTTCGCGCGGGTGCGCGTGGACGGGCGCGTCGTGCGCCTGGAGGAGGTCCCGCCGCTCGACAAGAAGCGCAAGCACACCATCGAGCTGGTGGTGGACCGGGTGGACGCGGCCAGCACGCCCGCGGCGCGACTCGCCGACTCGGTCGAGACGGCCCTCAGGGAGGGGCAAGGAGCGATCATCGCGGTCGGCCCCGACGAACAGGGCGCCGCGCTGCGGCTGAGCCAGCACCGCGCGTGCCCCGACTGCGGGATCGGCCTCCCCGAGCTCTCCCCGCAGTCTTTCTCCTTCAATAGTCCGCTCGGCCTCTGCGAGCCGTGCAACGGCCTCGGGCGCCGGATGGAGATGGACCCGGAGCTCGTCATCCCGGACACGAGCCTCTCGATCCGCGAGGGTGCCATCGCCCCCTGGGCCGCCGTCCTCGAGCGCGGGAGCGGCTGGAACTACAACATCTTCGTCGCGCTCCAGGACGAGCTCGGCGTGGACCTGGACTGCGCGTGGAAGTCGCTGCCCAAAGAGCAGCAGCAGCTCGTGCTCTTCGGCACGGGCGACCGGCGCGTGAAGGTGAAGTGGAAGGGGCGGCACGGCGCGGGGAGCTGGGCCCTGCGCTTCGAGGGCGTGCTGAACACGCTCATGCGGCGCTTCCGGGAGACGCGGTCGGAGGGGATGCGGCAGTACTACCAGCGGTTCTTCTCCGACAAGCCGTGTCGCGAGTGCGACGGCACCCGACTGCGACCCGAGTCGCGCGCGGTGCGGGTGGGTGGGGCCACCATCGTGGAGGTCGTGGCGCTCCCCGTGGCTCGCGCGGTGGAGCACTTCGCGAAGCTCGAGCTCTCGGGGAGCAGCGCCCTCGTCGCCGAGGAGGTGCTGAAGGAGATCAACACGCGGCTCGGGTTCCTGAGCTCGGTGGGCCTCGACTACCTGACCCTGGACCGGGCCGGTCCGTCGCTCTCGGGCGGAGAGGCGCAGCGCATCCGGCTGGCGAGCCAGCTCGGCAGCGAGCTGTCGGGGGTGATGTACGTGCTCGACGAGCCGTCGATCGGGCTGCACCAGCGCGACAACGAGCGCCTGATCCGAACGCTCGTCAGGCTGCGCGACCTGGGCAACACCGTGATCGTGGTGGAGCACGACGCCGAGACGATCGAGGCGGCGGATCACGTGGTGGACTTCGGACCGGGCGCGGGGGCGCAGGGGGGGCGCGTGGTCTTCTCGGGGCCGCCCGAGCAGCTCCGCCGGAGCCACACGCTTACCGGAGACTATCTGGCGGGACGGCGGCGTATCGCGACGCCGCGCACTCGGCGACCGCGTGGAAGCTCGCTCGTCGTGCGCGGGGCGACGGAGAACAACCTGAAGGGGATCGACGTGGCGTTTCCGCTCGGGGCGCTCACGGCGGTCACGGGGGTCTCGGGGGCGGGAAAGAGCTCCCTCATCACGGGGATCCTCTACCCTGCCCTCTGCCGCAGACTTCACGGCAGCAAGGAAGCCGTCGGTGCGCACGCCGGGCTCTCGGGGCTCGAGGCGATCGACAAGGCGATCCACATCGACCAGACGCCGATCGGGCGCACGCCGCGCTCGAACCCCGCGACCTACACGAAGTGCTTCGACCTGATTCGCGACATCTTCGCGCAGCTGCCCGAGGCGCGGGCCTTCGGCTACAAGCCGGGACGCTTCTCCTTCAACGTGAGCGGCGGGCGCTGCGAGTCGTGCGAGGGGGACGGGGTCAAACGCGTGGAGATGCACTTTCTCCCCGACGTGTACGTCCCGTGCGAGGTCTGCCGGGGCAAGCGGTACAACGAGGCCACCCTCCGGGTGCGGTACAAGGGGCTCACCATCGCTGAGGTGCTGGATCTCTCGGTGCGCGAGGCGCTCGCGCACTTCGCGGCGCACGCGCGACTGGTCGCGATCCTGCAGACGCTGGCCGACGTGGGGCTCGACTACGTGAAGCTCGGGCAGCCGGCTCCGACGCTCTCCGGGGGCGAGGCGCAGCGCGTGAAGCTCAGCCGGGAGCTGGCGAAGCGGGCCACCGGGCGCACGCTCTACGTGCTCGACGAGCCGACCACGGGGCTTCACTTCGAGGACATCCGGAAGCTGCTCGAGGTGCTCGACCGGCTGGTGCAAGCGGGGAACACGGTGATCGTCATCGAGCACAACCTGGACGTCATCAAGTGCGCCGACTGGATCCTCGACCTCGGCCCCGAAGGGGGGGACGGCGGAGGGTTCCTGGTGGCCGCCGGGACTCCGGAGGAGGTGGCCCGCCACCCGAGCTCGTACACCGGCGCCTACCTGCGGAAGGTGCTCGAACTCGAGACGCCTGCTGCTGCGGAGAGCCGCCCGGCGGCAGGCGGACGCCGACGGGGTCGCGCGAGCTAAGTAGAGCGGGGGTTCTAGAGCTCGTCGGGGGCGAAGGCCACGACCTCGTCGAGACGGTCGGCGTCGCAGAGGACGAGGAGAAGGCGGTCGATCCCGAGCGCGATGCCCGCCGCGGGCGGGATCCCTTCGCGCAGCGCTTCGAGAAAACGCTCGTCGATGGGGTAGACCGGTGCGCCGAGCTCCGCGCGAAGGGCCAGGTCGCCGTGGAGGCGCCGCTCCTGCTCCACTGGGTCCGTGAGCTCCCCGAAGGCGTTCGCCAGCTCGACTCCGCCCAGATAGAGCTCGAAGCGCTCGGCCACGGTCGGGTCCTCGGGACAAAGGCGCGCCAGGGCGGCCAGCGGGGCCGGGAAGTCGGTGAGAAAGACGGCGCCGAGCTGGGCCAGGTGCGGCTCCACCCAGGTGACGAGGAGCTCCGAGAAGACCGCGTCGAAGTGTGCGTCGCCGGGAAAGGGCCCGTGCCCTGCCGCTTCGGCGGCGCGCCGCAGCCCGATCGCGTCCATCACGCCCCGGAGGTCGATGCCGGCGTAGCGGTCGAACGCCTCGCGGACGGTCAGGCGCACGAAGGGGCGGTCCAGGTCCAGCGGGGCGCCCCGAAAGGGCGCGGCGGCAGGCCGGTTCGCGGCGCGCGCGGCGGCGCGGACGAGCTCCTCGGTCTGGCGCATCAGCGACGGGAGGTCCGCGTAGGCCTCGTACCATTCCAGCATGCAGAACTCGCCGTGGTGGAGCGGTCCCTCCTCTTCGGCGCGGAAGCACGGGCCGAGGAAGTAGGGGCGCTCGATCCCCGCCGCGAGGAGGCGTTTGAGCTGATACTCCGGAGAGGTGATGAGAAAGGCGTCGTCCGACGGCACGGCCCGGAGGTGCGGCTCGAGCCCCGGCGACGTGACGCGCACGGGGGTTTGCACCTCGAGGTAGCCGCGCGCGTCGAAAAAGGCGCGAATCGCCCGCAGGACGTCTGCCCGGACGCGGAGGCGCTCGCGGCGGGACCGGCCCCCCCCCGCGACGCGCCAGGCCTCACCGCCGGGAGACGGATACGGCACGTCGCGCCGGTACGGGGTGAGCACCTCGCAGCGTGCGACGCCCCACCCCTCGGCGCGAGGCTCCACCACCAACTCGACGATCGTTCCGGGCACTGGGAGCGCGTCGGAAAGCGTCCAGGCGAGGCGCACGCGTCCGCTCGCGTCCTCGAAGAGAAACGTGACGTCGTCGCCAAGGGGGTGCCGGAGGATGCGTCCCCTGAGGAGCGCAGCTTCGCGGCCGGGAGAGCTCGAGAGAAGCTCCGCGGAGAGGGTGCGCTGCACGTCGCGTTCCTCGGGTTCGGTCAACGCGGGCGCGGACTGGACTACTTCTTCACGCGCTCCACGTACTCGCCGGTGCGGGTGTCGATCTTGACCCAGGTGCTCTCCTCCACGAAGAGAGGGACCTGGATGATAGCGCCCGTTGAGAGGGTGGCGGGCTTGGTGGCACCGGAGGCCGTGTCACCGCGGACGCCAGGTTCGCAGTGCGTGATCTGCAGCTCGACGAAGTTCGGCAGCGTGAGGCCGACGGGGCGCTCGTTGTAGAGCATCACGGTGATGTTCAGGTTCTCCGGCATGAACTTGGCCGAGTCCCCCACCACGTCCTGGCTGGCGTAGATCTGCTCGTAGTTCGCGTTGTCCATGAGGCAGAAGTTCTCGCCGTCCCGGTAGAGATACTGCATCTCGCGCTCTTCCACGTTGGCTGGCTCGAGCTTCTCGCCGGAGCGAAAGGTGCGCTCGAGGACGGCGCCCGTGATCAGGTTCTTGATGCGCGTCTTGGTGAAGGCCGTGCCCTTGCCCGGCTTGACGAACTGGAAATCCACAACGATGTAAGGGTCACCGTCGAGCTGGATCTTCAGCCCCTTGCGAATGCTTGATGTGTCGTACATGCCTCTGCCTTGGTGGGGCGTTGATGGGGCGTGAGTAGACCAAATCCACGCCGCGCCTGTCAACGTGCGGGCGGTGACGTCTGGCTGGCCGAAAAGCGCGCGGTACTCCACGGCTCGTCGGACCTCTTGCCAGGCGGACGCGCTGGGTTCAGGCTAACCCTTCGATGGCCCGTCGCGAACGCATCCTCGTGGTGGACGACGCCCTCACGATTCGTCACTACCTGCAGCTCGTCCTGGACGAGGCGGGGTACGACACGCGGTGCCTCGCCACCGGCGAGGAGGCGCTCGAACTGCTGCGGCTGGAGCCGTTCGACCTGCTCGTGGTGGACAAGAATCTCGACGGGCAGGACGGCTTCTCGGTCCTCCGGGCCGCCCGCGACGTCAGACCCGACCTGGCGCGCATCGTCATCACCGCCGACCAGTCGGTGGAGAGCGCCATCCAGGCCGTGGAGGAGGACGTCTACGCCTACCTGCCGAAGCCGCTGAGCAAGCCGCAGGTCCTGCTCAAGGTGCGTCGTGCCCTCGACCGGGTGCGGCTCGTGCGCGAGCGCGAGGAGACGCGCGCGGCTCTCGAGGCGGCGAACGAGAAGCTGGCCCGCCGCGGAGAGGAGCTCGAGCGCACGCTGGCGGAGCTCCTGCGAACCCAGACGCGGCTCGCGGAGAGCGAGAAGCTCGTCTCTCTCGGGTTGCTGGCAGCCGGCGTGGCCCACGAGATCAACAACCCGACCTGCTTCATCCTGCCGAACCTGGAGTACATCAAGCGCGGGGCGCGGACGCTGGCCGAGCGGGCCAAGGAGGCCGGCGCGTCCTCCTTCGAGGTGGAGCAGGAGCTACACCACCTCGATCGCATGGTGGACCGCTGTCTGGAGGGGGTGGAGCGCATCGTCCAGGTGGTCAAGACCCTGCAGCTCTTCTCGCGGCGCGACCAGGAGGAGACCGCCGAGGTCGATCTGAACGCGCTCTGCCTGGGGCTGCTCGACCTGGTCGGGCACGAGCTGGACGGTCGCGCGAAGCTGAACGTCGAGTTCGGTCCCGTGAGCCGGGTCCAGGCCCGGCCGCGCGAGCTCGCGCAGGCGGTGCTCAACCTGTTGTTGAACGCGCGACGCTCCGTGCTGGCAGGCAGACCGGAGGCCGAGGGCGGGCACGTGATACGCCTCGCAACCTGTATGGACGGAGAGCAGGTGGTCTTGCGCGTGGTGGACAGCGGGCCCGCGATGCTCGGTGGCGGAGGGGAAAGCGCCCTCGAGCCCTTTCAGCAAGGTGCGCTCGCCGACGAGCCGGCGCTCACGCTGAGCGTGGTGCGGGACATCCTGGATCGGCAGCACGGGGAGCTCCGCGTCGTACAGGGCTTCGGCGGCAACTGCCTCGAGGCGCGGCTCCCCGGCCTTCCCTCGCATGCGCCGGCATAGCGGGCTACGAGAACTCGGGCTTCTCGGCGTCGCCGCGGTTGCCTCGTTCGTCCTCCTCACCGGCTGCCGGGGTTCCTCGGCGCCGCCGACGGATGGCGCCCTCCCCTCTCTCGACGGAGCTCCGCGGGACCTGGCGCGGGCGGACCGCGCCCGTCGCGCCGACGCCCGGTCCCCCGACGCGTGGCTCCTCGACGTCGGCGCTGACCTCTTGCCCCCGACGGCGCTGCACGTGGCGAGCCTCGAGGACGGACAGGTGGGGAGCGGGAGCTTCGGCGATCCGTACCGTGACCTGCAGTGGGCCATGGACCAGGCGCCCTCGGGGGCGACCCTCTTCCTGCGCGCTGGAACGTATCGAGCGCGCCCGACGCGCTACGTGGATCCCACCTGCGGCAACTGCGGGGACGCTTCCTTTCGCGAGCCGATCGTGGCCACGCGCGGCTTCCTCGTGACCGGCAAGGGGCTGCACCTCGTCGGTGAGCAGGCCGAGCGCACGCTCCTCGTCACTTCGGCGGGCTACGGCCTGGTCTTCGAGAACGCCGGGCGGTCGAGCGTGCACGGGGTGACCGTCACCGGAGGGCGTCGCGACCCCGACGGCCGCGCGACGAATGGGGCCATCGTCGTGCGCCGGAGTGAGCTCGTGGTGGACCGGGTCCGCGTGGTGGGAAACGACGGGCTGCGCCGCCCCGAGCAGCATGTGGACCGACCGGCCGAGGGCCCGGTCGTGGGAGTGGCGGGGATTGTCGGGCGCGAGGGGGCCCGGCTGGTGGTGGCGCATTCGATCGTGGAGGACAACAGCTGGGACGGGATCGTGCTCTACCGAGGAGACCCGGAGGCGGTGGACGGCGCGCCGCGGGCGGAGGTGACCTCGTGCCGGGTCGGCTGCACCGTGGACTGCGTGGTGCGGCACGGGCGAGGCGTGGGGATCGCCGCCACCTGGGACGCGAGCCTCACCGTGACCGGCAGCGTGGTGCAGAACTACTGGAAGGGGATCGGAGCCTTCGGACGCAGCGTGGTGCACGCGCGAAACAACCTGGTCCGGCGACAGGTGGGCTGGGGGGTCGTCGTGACCGATCAGGCGACGCTCTTCGCGGACAACAACGTGGTCGTGGACAACGGCACGACGGGCGTCGCGGCCTGGACCAGCACCGTCCGGGGGCGGCTGGTGAACAACGTGGTGATGGGGAACGGCCGCGCGCAGGAGGAATGGGTGGGCAAGAGGACGGGCCTCTGGTTCAACGCCTCGGCGGACCGGTTCCGGGTGGCCTACAACTTCTTCTTCGACAACCGCGCGGCCGACGCCTGTCAGGGAGGTCGTCCCGGGGGCCTGCCGTGCATCCCGCTCGCGTTCGACGGGATCGAAGGGAACCGGATGCTGGACCCCAGGCTGGGGGGCGCGCCCGATTACCGTCCGCTGCCCGACTCCCCCGTTCGAGACGGCGGAGACCCGGCCGTCCGCGATCGCGACGGCTCGTGCAGCGACGTGGGCCTCTACGGAGGGCCCGACGGGGTGCGGATGCTGCCCTGAGCGGGCCGGCGCGGGCCGGAGCTCGTGGGCCAGAGCTCGCGTTGACCGCCCCCTCCCCCCGGTGCTACACCCCAGGGAGCGACTAACGCTGGAGCGCGTCGATGGCCTATTACTGCTGGAAGTGCCGTAACGAGCTCGAGTTCGCCGTGAAGGTAGGTGTCAAGGTGGGCCGTCTCGACACATGCCCTCACTGCGCCGCCGACCTGCACGCGTGCAAGAACTGCCGCTTCTACGATCCCGGAATGCACAACGAGTGCCGCGAGAACCAGGCCGAGTTCATCCGGGACCGCGAGGCGGGTAACTTCTGCGCCCACTACGAGATCGTGCAGCGCCTCGCCCCTCCTCCGGTGGACGACACCATCGGGCGTGCGAAGTCGAAGCTGGACGACCTCTTCAAGGGTCTTAAATAGGAGGGCTGCGTGGCGGAGCACGACGAGCAGGCGGCCTCCGCGGCGCCTTCGACCCCCGAGCCCGGCCCCTCCACCGAGGGGGAGGAGGCGCGCGGGGCCACGGCAGAGGCTGCAGAGCCCGGAGAACCGGCGGACGAGAGCAGTCCGGACCTGGAGGACCGGGTCCTGTGCTCGGACGGGACGTGTGTCGGCGTCGTGGGACCGGACGGCCGCTGCAAGGTCTGCGGCGCGTCGGGGGAGCTCCCCGAGACGGTACGACGCCCGGTCTCGGCGGCAGACCTGCGCCCCGCACCGCGCGCCGAAGCCCGATCTTCGGACGGCGCGTCGGACACGGTCGCGCTCGAGGACCGGATCTTGTGTTCGGACGGGACCTGCATCGGCGTGGTCGGGGCCGATGGACGTTGCCGTGAATGTGGCAAACCTTACACGGGCGACCCAGATGATTGAGGGCCCGGCGATAGGACGTTCATGAGCGCACACCACGAGAAGCGAGAGTTCCCTCGAGCGGAGGTCTTCGCACAGGTCCAGATCTCCCAGGACGCGGAGGTGCACATCATGTCCACCTCCAACATCAGCCGCGGTGGCGTCTTCATCCAGGGGAGCCCTGCCGACTACCCGGACCTCCGGGTGGGCGCGGTCGTGGACCTGCAGATCTTCGCGTCGGAGGGGAGCGAGCTCGGCGACGACGTGAGCTGTCGGGCCAAGGTGGTGCGCACGCAGCCGGTCGGGACCAAGGCCACGGGCCCCGGGTTCGGCCTGCAGTTCCTCGACATCGATCCGGAGAACGTTCGGCGCCTCGAGGCGCTGCTGCGGCGGACCTCCGGGCGCTAGGTCGTCGCGACCAGGAGACGGGCATGCCAGCTACGAGCAGTTCGCAGAGCAAGCTGGACGCGCTGCGAGCGATCCTGCGCGCCATGGACAGCGTCGTGGTCTGCTACTCGGGTGGCGTGGACTCCGCCTTCCTGCTGAAGGTGGCGTTCGAAGAACTCGGCCCCCGCTGCGTGGCGCTCACGGCCATCTCTCCCAGCTTGCCAGGACGCGAGCGAGGAGAGGCGGAGTCCCTGGCCTCCGCGCTCGGGGTGCGGCACCTGCAGCGCCAGTCGTCGGAGGTGGCGGACCCTCGCTATGCGGCCAATCCGACCGACCGCTGCTACTTCTGCAAATCGGCCCTGATGCAGCTCGCCGAGGCGGTGCGGATCGAGGAGCAGGCGCGCTACGTCCTGCTCGGCACGAACTGTGACGACCTCGGTGGACACCGGCCGGGCCTCAAGGCCTCGAGCGAGGCCGCCGCGCGGCATCCCCTCGTCGAGGCGGAGCTCGGCAAGCAGGAGATCCGCGAGCTCTCGCGCGACCTCGGCCTGCCGACCTGGGACAAGCCGCAGCTCGCCTGTCTCGCGTCGCGGTTTCCGTACGGGACGGCCATCGATGTCGAGCGGCTCGGCCGCGTGGAGCGCTTCGAGGACGGACTCGCCGACCTCGGCTTTCGCGGCAGCCGCGTCCGGTTCCACGAGAGCGTGGCGCGGATCGAGCTCCCGCTCGAGCAGCTCGCTCGAGCCGTGGAGCCGGAGGTTCGGGGAGCGCTCGTGGCCCTCGGTCGCCGTCTCGGCTTCGCGTACGTCACGATCGATCTCGCGGGCTACCGTACCGGTGCGATGAACGAGACGCTCTCGGAAGCTCTGCGAGGGCCCGACGAGCAAGAGGTCCGCAAGGCCCAGCGGGTCGTCGATCCCCCTCACTGACAGGTCAGCTTGGGGTCGCTCCCCGCGTGGCACCGAAGGCAGACCCGCACGTTCCGCGCCGCCAGCATTCTGCACGTTGGTGAGCGGACGAAACCGGGGCCATGCGGGGAGAACCCGCCTTTGCCCACCCCGCGGCTGCCGTGGCACCGAATGCAGCTCTCCTCGGTATGGCAGCTCGTGCAGGTGCGGAGGTTCCTGCGGGCGGCGTGCGCGTGGTGGGTGGGGCCTGGGACCACGGAGGAGAAGCCCGGAGGGTGAAACACGAGGCCGGTGGAAGGCTTGAAACCTCCTCCGGCGCTCGAGGCGACCCCGCTCCGCTGATGGCAGCCAAGGCAAAAGGTCTGGCTGCGGTGACAGCTCGCGCAGCGAGGCTGGTCGCGTCGCGCGTCCTGCGCGTGGAACGAGGCGTAGTCTCCTCGGTGCAGCTCGAGCGGCCGTAGCGTTCCGTTGTGGCAGCGCAGGCACTGCTCCGAGGCGTGACAGCTCGCGCAATAACTCGGAGCGCGCCGCGCCTGCGCTGCGTGCTGCCGTCGGAAACCCGCGTCGTGCGCGTCGGCCCGCAGCGTGCCCCGCGGCAGCAGGATCTCAGATCCGAAGCGGGTCCTGAGGAGCCCCTCCTTCGTGGTCAGGTGGCAGCTGCCGCAGCGTGACGGAGCGCGGGTCTTCTCGTGGCAGGCGAGGCACGTGCTCATCGACGGGAGCGTCGGGGACCCCTGCTGCAGGGGGTGGCAGCTCTCGCACCCGACGCCTCGCTCCCCGTGCAGCCGGTGACTGAAGTGGACCCGCGCCTCGGGGTGCGGCTCCTGGGGCGGCGCCGTGGGACCGCCGCGATAGCCGACGTGACACGTCGTGCAGCCGGCGAGCGCGTGCTGCGGTCTCCCGCCGGAGAGCGGGCGGGTTTCCTTCGCGTGGCACGGCTGGCAGACCTCTTCCAGGGGTAGGTTGCGATCCGCGGCCGAGACGCTCCGCACGACCGAGGCGTGGCAACGCAGACACGCGACCTTCGCGTGCCGAGCGTGCTCGAAACGAACTCCGGTGCGCGGACGCGGATAGAGCATCGATCGCGGGCTCTCGGCATCCGCGGGGAATGCGGCCAGTCCCACGACGAGGCAGGCCACGAGTGCGCCGAGCCGGGTCATGGCGCGAACTCCACGTCCAGGACGGCGAGCATCCGCACGGCGCTCCGGTAGAGCCGACTCACGTTGTCCTCCACCGTGAGGTGCAGCGCCACGCTGCGCAGCGGACGAAGGGTCGCCCCCGCCTCGACGCCGAGGCTCGTGAGCGGCGGGTCGCTCGGGCGCTCGTCGTTGGCGAAGGACGCGACCGACACGCGGCCTTGCAGGTTCAGCCAGCGGGCCAGGCGCCAGTTGAGATCCGCGTCCCCCCCCGCGCGTCGCCCTCCCCATCCGCTCAGAAAGAAGGCCTCCGCGGCGGCGCGCAGCCTCGGAAACCGTGCCACCGCACCGAGCGACAGGGAGAGGGCGCCCGTCCCGCCGCGGTCCGCTTCGACGGCCGCGCGATAGAACCAGCGATACCCGCCTCGGGCCTCGAGCTGCCAGCGCTCGCCGACGTCCACGGCGTACCGGGCAGCGAGCTCGCTGTACGGCTCGACGGCGAAGACGTTGAAGATCGAGTCCCCGTCGAAGTGCGGACGGTAGCGACCGAGCTCCAGGTGCACGCGGTGGCGCGTACCGAGGGGTTGCGAGAGGAGGAGCTGCAGCTCTTCGAAGAGGCCCGTGAGCAGGCTGTAGCGCAGGTTGGCGCTGACCTCCGACGTGAGGCGCGGGATGCGATAGCCGAGGGCGGCAAAGAGGAGCTCCTGGTCCACCGACCAGAGCCCTTGCGTGCGCGCCGGCTCGGGCAAGAGCGGCATCGTGGCGTGGGAGACGGTGCGACGGTACGCCAAGCGCAGGTCGAAGTGCCGCAGGTCCTCCACCCCCAGGGCGACACCGAAGGTGGGAGCCCACGCCCCGTCGGCGGGATCGCCGCTCGTCCCGTCGGGCTCGAAGACCGCCGGCGAAAATAGACGCGCCCGGTGGATCTGCGCCCCGACGTGTCCCTCGACGAAGAGGCGCCAGGGGGTGTTGATCCGCAGCCGCAGCCCGTCGTAGCCGTAGAAGTCCATCAGCTCGAGGTCGTACTGGCGCCCCGCGGTGAAGTCGATCCAGCCGAGGAGGTTGCGCCCCTCGAGGGCGAGGCTGAGCAGCTCGAACGACGTGTCGCGGAGCTCGGCGATCGGCTCGGGAGCTCGCGCGTAGTCCCCGAAGTCCGTGAAGAAGCGCATGAGCCCGTGCAGGTGCAGCAAGGCGGGGGGGCGGCCAGCTCGCGGGGCCTCCCCCGGCTCGAGGAGGTTGAAGACGCGCAGGCCGAGGTACTGGGTGACGCGTCGCCGGTTGAGGAGCAGCAGCCCCGCTCTGTCGTAGCGTCGGAGCTGGTAGCCGTAGGCCTCGGTGCGGGCGCTGACCTCGAAGTCGTAGGCCAGGGCCGGGCTGACCGAGAGCAGCAGAATCACCGAGCCGACGAAGAGCGATGCGAGCGGTCGGCCCATGGAGTGGGTCGCAGTCTACGGACGGGGACCGGGGACCGCAAGGCGCGCGGCGGCGAGCGGCACGCGCGACGCAGTTCCTTGAGCGCTCCTCGCGTGCGGTGTAGAGTCCGGGCCTCGACAACCCCGAGGGCGACGGTCCCATGAGCTTCCCCTGGTACGTACCCGATGTTCCCGAGAGCTATCGCCGGGCCGGTGACAAGGCCCGACTGATGTACGAGGCCGAGCTGGCGGAGCGCGCGGCGCTCTTGTACCGGCTCGGCTACAGTAAGGCCGACGCGCAGGAGCGTCTGCGGGGCAACGCGCGGTGGGACTTCGAGCTGCACGGCGAGCCGCCGCACGCCCAGCGGGTGGCGGAGATCGTGGACCGGGTCTATGCGCGGCGCGGGACGGGGGCCGGCGGCACGCCTTCCTTGTAGACGGGCCGGGCCGCCGCGCGACGCATCTTCGGCGCGGGGAGGCCTTGCTCTCTCAGCCTCGTATGTGTAAGAATGCATACAAGGTTGGTGTTCAGTGATCCAGCTCCCCGAGCAATTCGGACGCTACCGGCTGCTGACCCGTCTCGCCGTGGGCGGTATGGGCGAGATCTTTCTCGGTCGCCACCGCAACGCCGAGGGGGTGGATCGGCTCGTGGTGGTCAAACGCATCCTCCCCCACCTCACGCGCGACACCGACTTCGTCAGCTACTTTGTCCACGAGGGGCGCATCGCGTCGCTGCTCTCCCACCCGAACGTCGTGCAGACCTACGAGCTCGGGCGCCTCGGAGAGCAGTACTACATCGCCATGGAGTACATCAGCGGCCCTACCCTGGTGCGCCTTCTGGCCTCGGCCCTCCAGCGGCACCGCCAGCTTTCTATCCCCCTCATCCTCCACCTCGCGACGCGCCTGGCGCGCGCTCTCGAATACGTGCACGCCCGCAAGGACCTCGAGGGGCGGCCGCTGCAGATCATCCACATGGACCTGGCGCCCCACAACGTCCTCGTGGATCCGGACGCCGAGCCTCGATTGCTCGACTTCGGCATCGCACGCGCCGCGGGGATGAGCCAGGCCCACGTGCGACGGGACTTTCGCGGCCGGAGCGCGTACCTGGCTCCCGAGCAGCTCGACGGGCTGCCGGTAGACCAGCGCGTGGATCTCTTCGCGCTCGGGATCATCATGCACGAGATGGCGCTCGGCCGACCGCTCTTCCGGGCCCGCTCAGAGAGCCAGACCGTAACGCGCATCTTGCACGCCCCCATCCCCGTTCCGCGCCAGGCGCGGGCCGACTGCCCCGAGGCGCTGAGCCGCATCATCTTGAAGGCGCTCCGGCGGGACCGGGACGAGCGGTACCAGGAGGCGGCCGAGATCCTGCGCGACCTGGATGCGTGCGGCGCGACGCACGGCCTCCTGGCCCCCGTCACCCAGCTGCGCGCCGAGCTTGGGCACCTCATGCACACGGGAACGCTGGCCCGCATCTACGAGCAACCTACGCCGTCGGCCGCGGATCCCTCCGAGTTCGAGCGCCAGGGCACGACCATCGTCTGAGCCGCGCCCCGCGAGGTTGCGCCGGCCCTCGGGCGGACCGGCCCCGTTTTTGTCCCGTGCTTGGCGGGCGGCTGTGGTAAGAATCGGGCGCTTTGCCGCACCCGGTTTCCATCGGTGTTCTCCTCTGCGTGGCCGTCGGCGGCTGCGCGCATGGTCCGCGTCTTTCGGCCTCGCCGGACGGACCCCGAGGCCTCGCCGGAGCGTGGGACCTGGTCGAGCGACGCTTCGACGCCGAAGGGGACGAGCGCATCGACCGCCACGAGCTGCAGCTCGAGCAGCACGACGGGCGGCTCGCGGGTGTCTGGCACCGCTCGGTGCGGTGGGCCTCCTGGAACGGGCAGCCCTTCCTTTGTAACGGCCGGCTGGCCTACGAGGAGCGGCTCGCCTCGCGCGTGAGCGGGACGGCCTCGGACGGCGAGGGCCGCTTCCGCGCCGTGCTCGAGAAGCGGAGCGGTGGCCCGTGCACGCTGGGCGAGGTGCGAAGCGTGCGCTGTGAGCTCGCCCGGGACGGCGCGCGGCTCGTGGTGGTGTGCAAGGGAAGCGGCACCTTCGTCTTCGCGCGTCGCCTGGGCGGAGGGAGCCCTGCCCCCGGACGCGCGTCCCCCGCTCGCGCCGTGACCGAACGGGAGGCGGGTGACGGGGTCACGCCGTGATCGTGCGACTCGAAGTCGGGGCCCGTCCCGGGGCCCCCGATCCTCGCGGTGAGTCGGCGGCGCGGGCGGCCCGGCAGTTCCTTCAGCTACCCGTCACCCGCGTGCGGACGCGCACCGTCTACAAGCTCCACGGGGCCTTCAGCGACGAGCAGCTGGCCCGGATCCGGGAGGCGCTGACCGACCCCATCGTCGAGGAATCCGCCTGCGGACGCCTCCCCCTGGAGGGCGCGGCGTGGGTCGTGGCGGTCGGGTATCGACCCGGCGTCACCGACAACGTGGCCCACACGGCACGGACCTTCGTGGCCGATCTGCTGGAGCTCCACGCGGAGGACGTGGCCGGCCGACCCGAGGTCTATACCGAGACGCTCTATCTCGTGGAGGGTCCGACGCTGACCCCCGAGGGGGCGGCGCGACTCGGCCGCGAGCTCCTGGCGAACGAGCTCATCGAGCGCGTGCGGTGCTTCTCGAGGGCCGACTACGAGGCGGCGCCCGAGGATCTGGAACTGCCTCTCGCCGGGGCGACGGTGGACCCGGTGGCGGTGGCGGTACCCCTGCCGGAAGACGCCGAAGGCCTTCAGGCCCTGAGTCGGGACCGCATGCTCTCCCTCAACGTCGGCGAGCTGCGAGCGATCCGGGCGCACTTCCAGGATCCGGCGGTGGCGGACCGACGGAGCGCCGCGGGGCTTCCCCCGTCGCCCACGGACCTCGAGCTGGAATGCTTCGCCCAGACCTGGTCCGAGCACTGCAAGCACAAGATCTTCGCCGCCAACATCGTCTACACCGACGAGGCCGGGCGCAGCTCGCGGATCCAGTCCCTCTTCAAGACCTTCATCGTGCAGCCCACGCGCGAGCTCGCGCGCCAGGTGGACTGGCTGGTCTCCGTCTTCGACGATAACGCCGGCGTGGTGCGGGTGGCTCCCGAGCTGCACGTGGCCTACAAGGTCGAGACGCACAACTCGCCGAGCGCGCTGGATCCCTACGGTGGGGCGATCACCGGGATCGTCGGAGTGAACCGCGACCCCTTCGGGACGGGGATCGGCGCCAGCCTGCTGGCCAACGTCTGGGGCTACTGCCTCGCGTCGCCGTTCCACGAGGGGCCGATTCCCGAGGGTCTGCTGCACCCGCGGCGGATCCGCGAGGGGGTGCACCGGGGAGTCATCGACGGGGGTAACCAGAGCGGGATCCCCTACGCGCGGGGCTTCGAGCTCTTCGACCCGCGCTTCCTCGGCAAGCCGCTCGTCTTCTGCGGCACGGTCGGCCTCATGCCCGCCCTGGTGCGCGGTCAGCCGAGCGAGCAGAAGGCGATCCTGCCGGGGGATCTGGTCGTGATGGTGGGGGGCCGGATCGGCAAGGACGGGATCCACGGCGCCACCTTCTCGAGCGAGGCGCTTCACGGGGCCTCACCGGCGCAGGCGGTACAGATCGGCGACCCGATCACGCAGAAGATGATGACCGACGCGCTCCTCGAGGCGCGCGACCTCGGGCTCTACCGGGCGATCACAGACAACGGCGCGGGGGGCCTCAGCTCCTCGGTGGGGGAGCTGGCGCGGCTCTCGGGCGGCGCGGAGCTCGACCTCGAGAAATGCCCGCTGAAGTACGCGGGCCTCATGCCCTGGGAGATCTTCCTCAGCGAGGCGCAGGAGCGCATGACGCTGGCCGTGCCCGCTGAGAGCCTCGAGGCGCTGCTCGCCCTCTGCAGGGCGCGGGAGGTGGAAGCCACCGCGATCGGGCGTTTCACCGACGACGGTAGCCTGCGGCTGCGGTACGCCGGGAGCTGCGTGGGTGAGCTGGACCTGGAGTTCCTCCACGGCGGGTGTCCCGTGATGGAGCTCGAGGCGAGCTGGGAGAGCCCCGCCCCTCCGACCCCCGACGAGCTCGGTATCGAGCTCGCGGTCCAGGAGCCGGGGGCGCTGCTCCTCGGGCTCGTGGGACGTCTGAACCTCTGCGCGCGGACCGACAAGTGCCGGCAGTACGACCACGAGGTGAAGGGCCTCTCGGTGGTGAAGCCCCTCGTGGGGGTTCGCGGGGACCTCCGTGCCGACGCCGCGGTGATGCGCGTGGCGCACGGCCGCGACGAGGCGATCCTCCTCGCGGAGGGGATCGCCCCGAGGCTGGCCGACCTGGATCCCGCGGCCATGACGACCTGGGTGGTGGATCTCGCGGTGCGGCGGATCGTGGCCGGCGGCGGGCGCCTCGGCGCGATGGCGGGGCTCGACAACTTCTGCTGGCCCGACCCCGTGCAGTCCGAGCAGACCCCCGACGGTCGTCAGAAGCTGGGCGCCCTGGTGCGGACCTGCGAGGCCTTGGCGGAGATGACGCGCGCCCTCGGTGTGCCGCTCATCTCGGGCAAGGACAGCATGAAGAACGACTCGGTGAAGGGGGGCGTGAAGATCTCGATCCCCCCTACCCTCCTCTTCTCTGCGCTGGGGTGGATCCCCGACGCGGCGCGCGCCCTGGATCTCGTTCCGGGCGGCGCTGGAGAGGAGCTCTACCTGGTCGGCGAGACGGGGGCCGAGCTCGGCGGATCCGAGCTCTGGGCCATGCTGGCCGAGAGCCGCGGCGAGGTGCGCACGCTGGGGGGCGCGGTGCCGCGGGTTTCGCCCGAGGTCTGTAGACGCGCGTGCGAGGCGGTCGCCGACGCGCACGCCGAGGGCTGGATCACGTGCGCCCACGCGCTGCATCTGGGCGGCCTCGGCGTGGGGCTGGCCACGATGGCTCTCGCCGGAGGTCTGGGGTGCGAGGTGGAGCTGGAACGCGTCGCCTCGCCGGGCAGGGTGCTGGATCCCCGTGTCGCGCTCTTCGCGGAGACCGGCGGCCGATTTCTCCTCGGCGTGACCGCGTCGGACGCTCCGGCGTTCGAGGCGCACCTCCGCGCGCGGCAGCTGCCCTTCGGCCGGCTCGGACGGTTCACGGCGGGGAGCACGCTCCGGGTAACCCGTGGCGACCGACCGGTGCTCGCGTGCGAGCTCTCCGAGCTGCGCGCGCGCTACGAGGAACCCTTCGGCGGAGCAGCGGCCGATGTCTAGCCCTCGCCCCGTCCGCGTGCTGGTGCTCTCCGGCTTCGGGATCAACTGCGAGGCCGAGACGGCGCACGCCTTTCGCCTGGCGGGGGCCGAGCCGCAGGTCGTGCACGTCAATGACCTGCTCGAGCGGTCGGAGCAGCTCGCGCAGGCCCAGCTCCTCGCCTTCCCCGGAGGCTTCTCCTTCGGGGACCACCTCGGTGCGGGGCGGGCGCTCGCTAATCGTCTGCGCGCGCGTCTCGCGGGCCCCCTCGAGCGCTTCATCGCCGACGGCGGCCTCGTGCTCGGCATCTGCAACGGGTTCCAGACGATGGTACGCCTGGGCCTACTGCCCGCGGGCCGACCGGGTCCCCAGAAGGTGACGCTCGCGCATAACGCCTGCGGCACCTTCTACGACGGATGGGTCACGCTCGCTGCGGATCCGAGCTCGCCGTGCGTCTTCACGAAGGGGATCGACCGCCTCGAGCTCCCCTGCCGGCACGGCGAAGGGCAGCTGCTCGGTTCCGCTCATGTCGTGGCGGAGCTCGAAAGCGACGCGCTCGTCCCCCTTCGGTACGTGGACCCTGCCACGGGGCGACCCACGCAGGTCTGGCCGCTGAACCCGAACGGCTCGACGGGCGGCATGGCCGGGCTGTGCGACCGGTCGGGGAGGCTCTTCGGCCTGATGCCCCACCCGGAGGCCTTCCTCTACCGGGAGAACCACCCGGCCTGGCGACGCCGCCCCCCGCGGCGGGGCGAAGGACTCGTCCTCTTCGAGAACGCCGTGGAAGCGTGCCGGCGCGACGGAGCCTGACCGCCCTCGACCTTTGACCCGTCACCGCCGGGTGCTATCCTCTGCGGCACTCAGGCCAACACCTCGCAGGGGTGATCATGACCAAGCTCGCGCAAGCCGACTTCGACAAGCGGTTCCTCTCGTTGGTCGTGCAGACGGACACGGTGATCACGGCGGCCAACGTGGCCTATCACCTGAACCTGCCCATCGAGGAGGCCCAGGAGCACCTCCTGTCGCTGGAGCTGAACGGCACCCTCCAGCAGGCCACCGACCAGGCGGGGAACACCTACTACGTCATGCCCAACCGCCCGGCTCCGGGAACGGCGCCCGCCCACCTGGCGCTCGAGAGCGGGCAGCAGCCGAGGAGCACGGGGGGACTGCACGACCCGGCGGCCCTGCCGCGAGCCCCGATCTACGGAGGACCCGGCGCCGCCCCCGCGAAGGGGCGCAACGTGAACGGGCTCGTGCTGAACGTGCTCCTGCCCGGCGTGGGATCGCTCGTCTGCGGCCGCATGTCGGGCCTCGGGATGCTGGGGCTGCTGCTCCTCGGCGTGCTGCTCTTCTTCTTCGTGCCCGGCTGGTCGAAGCTGGTCGGGATTCTTCCCATCCTCGGGGCCTGGATCTGGTCCATCGCGGCCGGCGTGGGCCTTCTCTCCGAGCGGGAGTCCGGACCGGGCATTCCGGGGTAAGCCGCGCCCCGCGCGCGCTCTTGCAGTGCCGCTGGACCTGTGTAGTATCCTGCGCGCCGCTGCTCGGCGGGGGACGCGCTCTGCCAGTCCGCCGACGGCCCAACACGACCGAAGGTCATGGCGAAGACGAGCACCCGACCCGTGCAACCGGACGAAGCAGGCGACTCGCCCCCCGCACCCGCCGAGAGCGAACCTCGAGGTGAAACCGCCCTGCCGCGCGCCCCGCTCGGCCGACCGGGCTGGCGCCACACCCTGGCCGTGGTGCTCATCTGCGCCGGCGTCTACATGCCGACCCTCGGCAGCTTCGGCATGTTCGACCCGTGGGAGACGCACTACACCGAGGTCGCGCGCCAGTTCATGGTGCGTGGAGACTGGCTCTCCACCTGGTGGCAGAACGGGACGGGCCCGGAGGGGCTCTCGGAGACCAATTTCTGGTCGAAGCCCGTGGGTAGTTTCTGGCTCTCCGGCCTGAGTCTTCGCCTCTTCGGGTACGACGGGCAGACGACGGGCGAGCAGATCACGATGGGGCGCATCGAGTGGGCGGTGCGGCTTCCCTTCTTCCTGTGCGCCCTCTTCGGCATCTACTGCAGCTTCTTGATGGTCTCGCGACTCTTCGGCCGCCGGGCCGGGTTGCTCTCTGCGATCGTCATGGCCACCGCGCCGATGTATTTCATGATCGGCCGGCAGGCGATGACGGACATGCCCTACGTGGGACTCATGTCCGGCGGCATCGCCCTCCTCGCGCTGGCCATCTTCGGCGAGCGGGAGGAGCTGCCTCGCCGAACCCTCCGGCTCGGAAAACGCTCCCTGAGCTGGCCCCACGCGCCGTCCTACTACTTCTTCCTCCTGGCCTTCCTCGGCGTCCTCGCACTGTTGATGCTGGCCATCGTCCCCGCCCTGCTCCGCGTGCCGCTCGCCTTCACCCTCGGCGGACGGCAGGTGAGCGGCGCGCTGGTCATGCTGGTCTACGCGGTCCTCGCGGCGATCGTGGTCTGGATGTCGCGCAAGACGCAGACGCGGAACGAGCTCTATCTCTACGGCTTCTACATGGCCATCGCGTACGCCGGGGTGGCCAAGGGGCTCATCGGCTCGCTCCAGCCGGGGCTCGTGTTCCTCGTCTATCTGCTCGCGAGCCGCGAGTGGCGCGTCCTGGCCGACCTGGCGCTGATGCGCGGGATCCTCATCGCCCTCTGCGTCTTCGCCCCCTGGTATCACGGCATGGTCACGCGGTACGGCCAGGCCTTCTGGAACGAGCTCTTCGGCACCGAGCAGTTCCGCCGCCTGACGATCGGCGAGCAGAGTCAGGCCAAGGGAACCTTCGAGTACTACGTGGGGCAGCTCGGGTACGGGCTCTTCCCGTGGATCGCCTTCCTCCCCGGCGCGCTGGTCCGAGGCTTCCTGCTTCCGCACCGGGAGGGACGGAGCGCCCAGGACCGTGCGCGGCTCTTCATCTACGTCTGGTTCGTGACGGCCATCGCGCTCTTCACGCTGACGCTGACCAAGTACCACCACTACATCCTTCCGGCCATTCCGCCGGCGGCGATCCTGATCGGTATCTACCTGGACGACCTCATCGAGCAGCGGGCTCGCGGCCTCTGGGCCTCCCTGATCCTCGCCGGTGGCCTGCTGGCCATGGTGGCGCTCGACCTGGTCAAGCAGCCGGCGCAGTGGGTCTGGATGTACACCTACCTCTACGGCGGGAACTGGGGTGACGGCGCTCCCGCGGCCGGTCCCATCCTGCTCTACGCGGCGCTCTCGGGCGGGGCGCTCCTGCTCTACTTCGTGCCGCGCCTGCGGAAGGTCGCGGTATGGGGCACCGTCGCGGTGGCGCTCACTGTCGGGGCCTACACCTTGAACTGGTATCAGGTGAAGTGCGGGCCGCATTGGAGTCAGAAAAAGGTACTGCAGACCTACTACAAGCTCCGGCGGAGCCCCGAGGACCAGCTCATTGCGTGGCAGTTCAACTGGCGCGGCGAGACCTGGTATACCGCGGCGAAGGTGGTGGTCTCGAAGAGCCTCGACAACGCGGCCATCACGCAGTGGCTCAAGGAGCGACCGAACCGTCGCTTCTTCTTCATCACGGAACGGGGACGCTACGGCTCGCTCTCGAGCATCCTCCCCTCCGACCGTGGCAGGCAGACGCTCCGCATCGTGGACGACTCGAACGTCCACTACGTCCTGGCCATGGCGGACATCTGAGCGAGCGTGCCGCGCCCCCGTCAGGGCAGTCGCGGCAAATCGTGCTTCAGCCAGTTGAGCTCGTTCGAGAGATCCCCGGCCTCCAGCACACCCTGCCCGATCCATCGGCAGAGGAAATACATGTAGCCCGTCGGGTCGCGCGGGTTGGCCAGCTCGTGGAAGTGGTCGATGAGGTAGGTCTTGTCGAAGTGCGGCCCGTAGACCGGCCCCTGCTTGGCGAGGATCGGCGCACAGGCCGAGGTGACGAAGGGCCACATCTCGTTCTGCCGTCCCACCGCGGCGTAGTAGGCCATCGTGGTCCGCACCGAGTCCCGTTCCATGCTGAAGAGCGAGCGGTGCTCGTAGAGCCAGGCCGGCGTGAGCACCTCGTACATGAACTGCTTGGCTCCCTGACTCACGGCCAGGAAGCGGTAGAAGAACCGCGCGTAGGTCTGGCGCGCCCCCTCGAGGGTGGGCTGGGCGAACCACTCCTTGACCCGGTTCCGCTGCTCGTCCGTGAGGTTTTCCCAGGTCGAGACGTGGACCACGCCGTCCCCTACGTTTCCGGTGAAGATGAGGCCGCGGAAGGCCACGTCGATGCGTTCCGGATTCAAGACCGACGCGATGGTGTCTCCGGTACGCGCTCGTAGCTGAGCATCGAACCCCGTGAGCTCGGCGAGCACCGTCTGGACGACGTCCTTCTCGGCCGGCTGGAGCTCGTCGTACGAGGGTCTCTCGTTGGTGACGGTGAGGCCGCAGGCCTGTGCGGCGAGGAGGAGCAGGGCGCTCGAGGCGACGGCGACGGCTCGACGAGGGGGCACGGGTTCGCCTCAGAAGTAGAAGGCCAGGTAGGCCGGGATCTCCATTCGATCCAGCACGCCCACCTTGGTGAAGGACTTGATGTCGAGGAGGTCCGGGCTGCCGAGGGTGGCCAGGTTGTAGAGATGGTAGCGCCACTTCACTCCGACGCCGAACCAGGAGCTGATCCGGTAGCCGAAGGTGAGGCCGGCGGAGAGGCCGAGGCTCCAGACCATCGGCTGGAGGGTCTGCGCGACCACGTAGGTGCCGAGGCCCAGGTCGGCCGTGAGCATCACCCGTCCCCCCGGCCGGGTGAGCTGAACGATAGGCCCCAGGGTGACGTTTCCTACGAGGAGCGGGGAGCTCAGCAGACCGAGTTCCCCGGTGTACGCGTTGCTCGAGAGGAAGACGGTCAGCTCGACTCCCACGCGATGTCGAAGACCATACGCGACGTACATCCCCGCGCCGATGCCCTGTTTCAGGTTTGGATCCACCACCAGGCTGGCATAGCCGAAGGCGAGCTCGAGGCGGAAGCGCGGACCGGTGGGCCGCAACGCGGGTGGAGCTGTGACGCGCGGGAGGGCGGAGGCCGCCTCGGCCGGCTCGTCCCGGCGTGCGGCAGCGGCGGCGCCGGGCTCGTCGGGCTCGGAGGCGCGTGCGGCGAGAGGCCACACGAGACACAGCAGGGCGATCGTACGGGTCACGTGGCCTGCACCTCCGCGCGCGGCGCGTCGCCTCGGGCATAGCAAGCCGCGAGCCGAGACGCGTCCGCCCCCCAGGGCGCGCAATGATTGAAATCGCCGGCCGCCCGTGGAGGGGCCGACGAGCCGCGCCTCAGTATTTTGACGCCGATCGCGCACGGAGGCCGCGCAATTCGTCGCGTGGGGCCACGCTCGGCCCTCAGGCCGTCACACCGTCAGGATGCGGTGAATCCCCTGCGCGGCGTCGTCGAGGGACCCCGCGGTCGGGAGCGGTCGCCCGACCGCGCAGAGGTAGAGCGTCGAGCCGTCCACGGTGAGGCGCTGGACGGACAGGGGCGCGCCGGGGACCGGACGCTTGCCGTCCCCCCCGTTTCGCACGAGGAGCGGCGCGAGGGCCGCGAGCTCTTCCGCCTCGGGGCCGCGGAAGCTGCTGGCCACGAGCAGCCCGGCGGCGTCGGCCAAGACCAGGCCGAACATCCGGAAGCGCGCAGCCTCCGCAGCGAGCCAGTAATGGAGCGCCAACGCGTAGTAACTCGTCCGTTTTCTGCGACGTTCGGCCTGCATGGCATCTCCCGGCGGGGGTTGTTATCCTACATTGTAGGTAACTGCCCACCCATCGCAACTTCCTGGCTCGGAAGGTCAGCGCAGGTCGAGATTGGCCTGAACGGACAAGAGCTTACCGTCCACCGCGACATTTGCACCGAGCTTCCCTGCCCGCTGGGCCAGCCGCGCGAGGAGGTCCTTCTCGGCCCCATCCGCCATGCGGGCCAAGCCGGCCGCCACGGCTCCCATGTCTCCGTGCGCGAAGAAGAGGATCTGTCGCGGCAGGATCGTCTCCTTGGGGGCAGGCTGCTGCAGAAACCAGGGTACCTCCCACGAGCGCGTGGCCAGGGTCAGACCGAGCGCCCCCTTGCCGAGCTCCGTGACCGCCAGGGCGTAGGTCTGCAGCGCTCCCGTCAGGTTGTTGTAGAGGATCGTCTTGCGACCGCCGTGCGTGAGGTTCTGGGGCTGCGGGTAGGTTCGCGTGGCGAGCTCCTTGACCTTGTCCTTCACGCGCTTGCTCTCCTTCTGGTCCACCACGGCGTAGCCAAGGAGCGACGGCGGAAAGACGCGCCGCGTCCCCGAGGCGGCGGGCCAGACGTAGGGCATGGTCTTGAGCAGCGCCGCCGCATTGCGCAGGCCGCCCGTGAGCGGACCGAGCGCCGCGTCTCCGGCCAGCTCCGCCCGCATCACGCCGAGGAGGCCCACCCAGCTACCGAGGAGCAGGCTGCTCATGGCTACCTCGCTGACCCGGGCGGCGCTCTGGGCGAACTTGTCGAGCCCGAGGGCGAAGGGGCCCTTCCCGACGGTCTTCGCCACCTGACTCAGGTCCAGGTTGGTGCCGGCGAGGGCCACGGCGGAGCTCGCGTAGGCCGTGGGATCGATGAGGTCCTCTTTGGCCAGCCCGCGTCCGAGCGCGGTCACGGCGGCGGCCGGAAGCCTCCACCAGGCGCGGGCGTGCCACGCGCGGCGGCTCAGACGGAACTGGAGCGCGACGTCGCCGGTGAGCCCCGTTTTGGCCCAGAGCGCACGGGCCTTGTTTCGGTCGGCCTGCTGGGTCTTGTGCTGCCGGCGGGACTCCTCGGGCGAGAGTCCCACGACCTCGAGCGCCGCCCGCCGCTGCACCGAGAGCTCCGCGAGGGCCGACAGAGGGCGGGCCCCGACGAGGAAGGTGGCTGACGCGTCGGTGACAGCGAGCTTGGCTGCGAGTGTGTCGCGCCCGACGTCCAGGGCGGGCTTGCGGGGGAGTACCAAGAGAGCCTTGAAGGCCTCGGCCAGCTTGCGGTCGTCGCCGCTTCGCGGCACCTGGTACCAAGGGGTCGCGGCATCCACGATCAGATAGCCGTCGACCACCCGGAGCGCGAGCAGGAGCGACCGCTCGGGGCGCGCCACCGCGAGGACCTGCGCGCTCTTGAGCTCGGCTGCGACCTTCTGCGCGTCGGCGGCCGAGAGCGAGAAGACCGGGGCGAACGCATCGGCACCCTGCCCTCCGGCCTCCTCGAGCACCACCAGGCGCCCCCCCTTCTTCTGCTGCTCCTTGAGCCAGGCCACGAGCACGTCGCGCTCCTTGAGCCGGAGCACTGCGCGATGCCCGAGCAGCGCCGGCGGGGCATCCGCGAGGTAGCCCGTCGCCCGATCGCCGGGGTTTTGGCCCTTCAGACGCTCGCGCCAGGGCGCCTTGCTCATGAAGGCGTGCCCGACCACCTGCTGCAGGTGCCGGTTGCAGGCCCCGAGCGCCTTGGCGTCGTAGCTCGACAGCGACACCACGACGGGCTCCGAGAGGTCGATGCCCAGGCGCTCGAAGTTCGCCGCCCGAGTGGGGTCGAAGCCCAGCAGGGCCGTGAGCTGCGCCTCGACGAGGCCCATCACGGGCCGGCCGAGGATCTTGTGCTCCGCGAAGAGCGTTCGCAGCTCGTCAAAGACGGTGAACACCGCGTTCCCCTTGACGACCCCGTGCACCGACGCGGGTGGCAGGTACTTGAGGCCGGCTGGCGCCGAGGCGGATTGAGCTCCGACGCGAGCTGACGCCGACAGCACGACGGCGGTGGTGATGGCAGTAAGGGTGACTGTAACGGGGCTTCGCCGGTGGCTTTGGCGCATGTCTTCTGCTCGATTTGCGGGTGGTCCGCGCAGCATAGCACGCGCGAGCTTTGGCGTTGTGCTCGGCCGATCGCCGGGTATGATCGACGACGCATGCAGAAGCTGCGGGACAAGCTGCGTCAGGCGGGGGTGGTGTCCAAGCAGGCCGCCCGCCAGGCGAAGACCGAAGAGCGGCGGGATCGGAAGGACCAGGGGGGCCTGAAGGCCGAGCTCGAGGCCGAGGCCCAGCGGCAGCGCGACTACGAGGAGAAGGTCGCCGCGCAGGCGGCGCTGCAGCGCGCACAGCAGGAAGCGGCGAACGCGGCGCGCGCGGAGCAAGAACGCGCGAACCGTCTGCGGCAGCTCGTGGACGCCCACACCGTGCGGCGCATCGCCGGGGACGAGCGTGCATTCCACTTCCTTCTACGAGACGGGCACATCCGACGCCTACACACCACCTTCGACGTGGCAGACCGCCTGATCCTGGGAGAGCTCGCCATCGTCGAGGCGCCGCACCATGAGAAACGCGGGTACGCCGTGGTGGAGGCCGCGGGGGTCCGTCGCCTCGAGGAGCTCGGTCCCGAGATGATCCTCTTCTGGAACAAGCCGGGGGCGGGAACCGAGACGTTGCCGGCGTACGGGTCGGGAGCCGACCGCTGACCGACGGGGAATTGACCAGGCCCACCTTGCTCGGTGCTCACCAACCATCGCCCTGGCTGCGAGGCGCCCGTCGGGCAAGGCGCGCGCGAGGAGCCCGCGGAGCCTACTTCTGGTAGGTGAGCAGGCACCGCAGCGCGCAACACAGCCCGGCGGGATGCATTGCGGCCAGGGTTAGTCCGGGTCCAGTTCCTCGTCGCCCGGCGCGCCAGGCGCGGGACCTCGCGTGGTCGGCTCGTCGTTCGCTTCGGGCGTGGCGCTGACCGCCGCACTGACCGACACGACATCCTCGTCGGTATCACAAGGAAGGATCGGAGTGAGCGGCGGCGTGATCCGGTCCGCTTCGTCGTCCCAGGTGTCGCGCTTCGAGAACTTGGTGGTGATCTTCTCGTCCTGCTTCGCCCACTCCTGCGCCAGCCACTCGCAGAAGTCGAGGACCACCGTCTCCGCGGGTCGTACGCGGTACATGTGGTCTCCCCAGGGGGGCAGCGAGGTGGTGAGCTCGGTGGAGAGCTTGTAGCGTAACACGCACGCGTTATCGCCCGAGGGGGTGAAGCGCGCGGCTCCGCGCAGCTTGCGCACTGCCCCGCTGGCCTTCGTGTGCCAGTGCACCTCCTGAACGGCGTCGTTGTACGTGTAGCAGAGGGTGTAGGCGACCGAGGCACGCTCGAGGCTCCCGAGGAAGTCCACCTCCAGCGCGCGGCCCCGGGCGTCGCGACGGCGCACGACCGCGGTACCCACGACCCACAGCCACTTCGGGATGGCGTCCACGTCACAGAAGAGCCGGTAGGCGAAGTCGGCGGGCTTGTCGATCTGGGCCACCACGAGGGTCTCGCCCTCGCTGTGCTCCACCTTGAGCTGCGGGTAGGAAGACCCGGCGTCGTGAGGGGATTCGCCCATCGGAAGCTTCACTATACCGCTGCGGGACAGGCTTGGACAGCGACTTGGAGCGGTGCTAGCGTTCGCGACCGATGCGCGCGCTGGGTGGAAAGCTCGAGCGGGCAAGCCTGGTGCTCGTGCTGGGATGGCTCGGATACGGCTGCGGGAGCTCCCCGGCCGTCGCGCCCGATGCTGGAAGCGTGGACGGCCCACCTCCACCGAGCGTCTGGACGGGGCCCCTCGTCGGAATGGTGACCAGCGGAGGCCAGCCTGTGGAGGGCGCGATCGTGCGCTTCGGCGGGCGACCCGAGAGCGTCGTGACGAGCGCGGAGGGGCGCTTCGAGCTCACGGTGAAGGATCCGCCGGTGCCGCTTCGTGAGATCGCCCTCACGGCGGGCAAGGTCGGCTTCTTCAACAAGGGGATCGAGGTCCTGGATCCGCGCCTCCCGCAGCGGCTCGAGCTCGAGCGCGTGGCGGTCGTGGACAATCCGAACTACGAGTTCAAGTCGCCCGACGCCTTCGACGCGGCGCCGCACTGCCGGCACTGCCATTCGATGCATCTCGAGACCTGGAAACGGTCCGCCCACGCGGGGGCCGCGCGGAATCCAAACCTGCACGACGTGTACAACGGGACCGCGTCCGGCTTTCGCGACGAGGCCAGCTGCCGTGCCGCGGGGGGAGCCTGGCGCGAGGGGCAGGCCCCCGGAGCGCCGGTGCGGGTGAAGAAGTGCTACGTGCCCGAGGGGGGCGTGCTCGACACGTTGAACGCCGCGCGTTGCGGTGGCGAGGGCCGCCCGACCTGCGACGACCCCGAGGCTGCGCCCGAGGCGAGACCCACGCAGACCGGGCGCTGTGCCGACTGCCACGCGCCGGCCAGCCGCGAGCATCTGCCGGGCGCGACGAACCTCAACCGGGTGCGGGGCATCGCCTACGAGAAGGGGATCCACTGCGACTTCTGCCACAAGATCCAGGAGGTCCTGGTGAACGAGCGGCCGGGGCGCGACGGGGCCATTCGAATGCTCCGACCGGGGCCGGCAGGCCGAACCGGGTTCTCCGAGCCCGAGACGATGTTCGGTCCGCACTCGGATTCCACGGTCATCATCATGGGGGCGATCTATGCGCCGCAGTTCGCGCGCTCCGAGTTCTGTTCGGCCTGCCACCAGTGGTCCGAGCCCGGCTTTCGCCCCGAGGACGTGCCGCATGTGAGCCGGACGAAGTGGCCCGCGGGGCTGCCGATCCAGGACACGTACTTCGAATGGACGCAGAGCCAGGCCGCGCAGCGCGGGCTCGAGTGCCAGCACTGCCACCTTCCTGCGGCGACGGAGAAGACCGAGACCTTCGAGTTTAAGGGCCTGACCCCGGTGCCGTCGGGGGTCATGGGCTGGTATCGGCCCTACGGCGACGTGCGGCAGCACCTCTTCGCGGGCCGGCTGCCCCCGGCACCGGCGGGATATACGGCGGCGCCCGGGGATCCCACGCGCGAGAGCCTTCGCGACCCGGTGAAGGTGGACGTGACGGCGCAGCGCTCGGGGGCGCAGCTGGACGTGACGGTCCGACTGACGAACGAGGGTGCCGGGCACAGCATTCCGACGGGGAGCCCGATGCGGCAGCTCGTGCTGCTCGTGGAAGCCGAGGCCAAGGGAGAACCTCTCCGGGCGACGGGGGGGCACACCGTTCCCGCGTGGGCGGGGAGCTTGGCCGAAGAGCGGCTGGGGCCCGGTCGGGCGCAGCTCGTCGGAAAAACGCTACGCGCCCCCCCGGGGGCGAGCTGGCCGGCGGCGGTCAAGGAGGCGTGGGTGCGCTTCGTGAACCCCACCGGCCTCTTCGACGATTACCCTGCCCTGCGCTGGTTTGGCGTGCCGGGCCGCACGCCGAAGGAGAAGGGGATGGAGCTCCACCAGCCGCTCGGGGTGGCCAAGATCCAGGCGGTGAGCGGCGGCGAGCTGACGCTCGACCGGGACCTTGGCCCCATCGCGGACGGCGCGCTGGCCCTCGTCGGCGACGCGGCCACCGTGGGTGCGCTGGCGGTGGATAGCGAACGGCCTACGGCGGCGCTCGCCGGAGCGCCGGGAACGCTGTTCGCGAAGCGCACGCAGGACCGTGACGGGGCGCTGGACGTGCCCTTCTTCCGGGCGGTGGAGTTCCGCTCGGACAATCGGCTTCCGCCCGGGAAGCCGGCCACCACGCAGCACTCCTTCGACGCAGCCGCAGCGGCAGGCGCGCGCATCACCGTGCGAGTGACCCTGCTCTACCGTCGCTACCCGCTGTCCTTGGCGCGGGCGCGAGGCTGGGAGGCGAAGGACGCGGTGCGCGCGCAGCGAACCCTCGAGGTCGATCCATGAGCGTCATCCGGAACGGGAGCGTACAGGTCTTCACCTTCAAGGACGGGCTTCTCTCACGACTCGGCCACGACCTGCGTTTCCGCGTGACGCGGTTCGAGGTGCAGGTCGAGGAGCGAAAGGTGAGCGCACGTTTCCGCAGCGACAGCCTCGAGCTCGAAGGGGCCATGGTCGGCACGCAGCTCCAGCCGGACGTTCTCGGCGCGCGAGATCGGCGCGATATCGAGGAGACCGCGCGCGAGAAGATCCTCCAGATCCGACGCTTTCCCGAGGTGCGTTTCGAGGGGGAGCTGGACCTCTCCACGGCAGAGCGACCGCGCGCCACCGGGACTCTCGAGCTCGTCGGCCAGCGTCAGCCTCTCGCGATCGAGCTCGAGCGCGGAGGGGGTCGTGTCCGGGGGAAGGTGGTCCTCACGCCGAGTCGCTTCGGCATCGCGCCCTACAAGGCGCTTCTCGGCGCGCTGAAGCTGCAGGACCGGGTCGAGCTGGTCTTCGATCTCGAGGACGACGCGACGGTGTGAGCCGGCGAGTCGTTTTCCGTCAGAAGCGCCCCACGACCATCGCCTGCAGGCCCGCGAACGCCGGGTACTGCCGACACATGCCGTTGAAGCACTTGAGGCCCGGCCGGTTCTGACCGGCCCGCACGCTCACGAAGCTGCTGGTCGTAAAGAAGTACTTCAGCGTCCCGCCGAAGTAGTGGTGCCCCTCCATGACGACGGACGGATCTTCCTGTCGCTCGTAGCTGAAGGCGGCTGCCAGGTATGGTGACCACTTGTACTCCAGCACGAGGTCCATCTCGTTCCAGTTCTGCGCGTCGAAGAGGCCCTTGCGCTGTCGCTTCTGCCAGAGCGCGTTGAGCTTGACCGAGTGGCTGCCACGGATCGCCTGCTCGAGATCCACGTCGAGGTGGATGTCCCGGGTGTAGGTCGATCCGTCCTCGCGGTCCTGCTCGAGGCGCACCCCGCCGATGCCGTTCAGGTGCCCCTTCCCTTCGCTCCAGTGCAGCTCGAAGCCGGCGTAGGGATCGAAGACGCGGTGTAGGCCGGGGATCCCCCAGCTCTGGAAGAAGCCCATGCTGAGGTACGTGATGAGTTCCACCGGACCGAGCGCCCCGAAGTTGTAGTCGGCGCGCAGGCGCGTGCCGCTCACGCTCAGGTTATCCGAGACGAGCGCGTTGACCCGCTCGAGAGTCGGAGGCTGGTGGTAGTAGAGCGCGTACGGCTCGTCCACCGCGCCCGGCGCGCGCAGCGCGAAGTCGTCGTAGTACTTGAACTCGCTCAGTAGCGTGAGGTCTCCGAGCTGCAGCGTCGCGGTGGCGTAGGCCGCGAGCCCCTTGAAGTCCCCTGCGGCTCCTGGCCCGCGAACGACCTCTCCGAGCCGGACGGTGCGCTGGAGGTCCACCTCGGCGGCCAGGCTCAACCGGCCGTCGATGAGCTGCGGCACCTCGAGGCTGAGGCCGAAGATCGCGTCGTGGTCCGTGGTGTACTTCTTCGCGCCCGGCGAGTTCGGGTCGTCGGTGAGGACCCAGACGCCGTGGAGGCCCGCCAGCACCCGGTCGAAGAAGCGATACTCGATGCGCCCGCCGACCATCGGTTCGGCCGCCCAGGGCGCCTTGCGTCCGGTGGCCTCGTCCAGGTTCAGGGGATTGAACTCGCCGGCGACGAAGGTCAGGCCGAGGTCCCACTGGTGCAGGACGAACTTGCCCCCGCGGATCGTGGTGTCCTGTCCTAGGTCGTCGATCTTCACCACGTTCAGCGCCAGCCCCTTGCCGAAGGAGACGTAGAAGTCCCCGAGCGTCAGATCGAAGTCAGGACGCGCCACGATGAGGAAGACGCGCTCGGGGACGAAGCTGTTCACGTAGCGACGGTCGCGTCGTGCGCACCAGCTCGGGTCGTTCGCGCCGCCGGGGCAGCGCTGCGTGAACGGGGTGTTGGCGAAGAGATGGAGGTCGAAGCGTCCACCGAGTCGAAACTCCCGGTGGGCCAGGCTCACGTCGAGGGTGTTCATGAACTGGTGGAACTTGTCGTCCTCATCCACCTCGCCGCCGTTCTCGTCGTTGTCGAAATGGTACGTGTAGGCGAGCGTGTTGGTGACGCCGAGGTTGAACTCCTGCCCTTTGATCTTGAAGTCCCACGCGCTCGCGGCCCGGGGCACGCCGAGCCCGAGCAGCACCACGCCGAGGAGGATCGCTACTTGAGCAGGGCCTGGATCTCGCGCTCGATCTCGGGGAGATCGCTGAGCTGGAAGGCTGCGCGGGTCTTGACGACCTTGCCTCCCTTGATGAGCACCGAGAAGGGCTGCGCGCGCTTGGTGTTGTAGAGCTTCACGACCTGGCTGTCCGTGTCGATGAAGACCGGGAAGCCCAGACGATAGCTGCGCACCGTCGGAGAGACCTTGGCCTGCGTCTCCGGACCGTCCATCGCGACGCCCAGCACGACGAAGCCCTTGTCCTTGTACTTGCGATAGAACTTGTCCAGATGTCTCAGTTCGACGAGGCACGGTTTGCACCAGGTGGTCCAGAAGCTCATCAAGACGACGTTCTTGTCGTAGTCGCTCAGACGGAGGTACCGTCCGTTCAGGTCACGCACGGTGAAGTTCGTCGTCCCGGCGCCGCCCGGCCAAGGTGCAACGAGCAATAGTCCGCCGACGAGAGCCGCACCGAGAAGCCGCCGCATGGTCCGCTACCCTACTTGTTCAGGAAGGCCTGGATCTTCTCGCCGATCGTTTTGAAGTCACCACCCGTTTGCTGGTAGTAGATCTTCATCGTGGAGAGGTCCACGAGCATGTTGAAGGGCACGGCCTCCTTGTTGAAGTACTTGCCCATCTTGAAGGCCGGGTCGATCAGCACCGGGAACGGGATGTTGAACTTCGGAATCCAGAGGTTCTTGGTCCACTCGGCGGTGGCAGGCTTGTGCTGGTCGTCCTCGAACACGATCTCGACGATCGACACACGATCGTCGATGGCACCCGCACGATATTGGTCGCTCGCGGCCTGGATCTCCTTCCAGCACGGCCCGCACCACCCCGCCGAGACCATGAACCAGGCGAGCTTGGCCTTCTTGGTCGGGCACTTGCTGTCCCACTGGTACCAGCTATGGAAGCCCATCTGCCTGACGGTCGTGGCATCCATCTTCTCGTCGGGGTGGGTCTTGCAGAAGCCGCCGGGGTCTGCGAAGGCCAGGAACGTCTCGTTACTGGCCACCTCGTCGTTCCGCGTACCGTAGGGGGCGCAGGGATAGGTGCTCGGGCCGCACGCGCCCGGGCCGTCGAGAGCGAGGCCCAGGTCCGCGATCATCGCCTTCCCATCTCCCTTGGTGCCTCCGTCTGGAGTAGCGGAGTTGTTACCCGAGCAGCCTCCCCCGAGCAGCCCAGCGATGAGGAACCAACCGACCGGCCTGAGCATGTACTGCTCCATTCGCAATGGGTTTCGTTGTTGGTAGCCCAGGGCAGGGGGGCTGTCAAGGCGGGCAGGGACGACCGGGGACGCGTGGGGCGGCGAATTCCGTTGACTCGCGGGAGGCGCTCGCCCCATGTTCGTGCCGCTTTTCTCAGACCGAGGCAATCGTATGAGATCATCGACATTCCGTGCATGGTTCGCGGCTCTCGGGCTCGCGTGTGCCGCGTGCTCCGACGGCGGTGGCCCCGCCGGGCCCGACGGGGGCGGACAAGCCGACGCCGGGCCGGCCGCCTACGGTCTGCCCTGTGCGAAGGACGAGGACTGCGGCTCGAAGCTCTGCGTGGACAAGTTCTGCTCGCGCGCCTGTCGCAAGCAGGCGGAATGCCCGCCGGTGCGGAGCGACCCGAACCCGAGCAAGCGCGCCGGTACGCTCGGGGGTCCCTGCGATCCCAAAGACAAGAGCTGCGGCCCGGGGCTCGTCTGCGTCGCCAACGAGTGCCTTCGGGCGTTCGACTGCGGCGAGGTAGAACCCGGGAAGACCTCGTGCTACGCGCGGCGGTACGACAGCCGCCCCTACACCATGGGACACGACTGCTCGATCGATGGGCGATGCGCGCAGAGCTACAAGTGCATGGGCGTCCCCGGGGACACCGAGCGGTACTGCGCGCCGGCCTGCAAGACGGACCAGGATTGCCCCGCGGCCTTCCGCTGCGCCTCCGCCCAGACGGGGAACCGACCGGCAGAAAAACGCTGCATGCGCCGTCAGTTCGGACACCCGTGCGCAGTGGAGGACCAGTGCGGCGATGCGGCCAATCTGTGCATCGCGGACGTGAATCAGAAGAAGTACTGCAGCAAGGCCTGCGTCAAGGGAGGGAATACCTGTCCTCCCTTCGCCACCTGCGAGGACGTGGGGAACGGCAAGCTGCAGTGCCGGCACAAGGCCGGATACGCTTTCAAGCCCGAGGCGAAGCTCTGCGAGCCCTGCGTCGCGCACTACACCCTGCCCGAGGGGAACACGGAGTTCACCGTGGCCGAAGAGGGGGGCTGCGTGGCGGGAGGCTTCTGCCTCCGTCTGAACTCGTACTCCCGCGAGGACTACTGCGCGACCCCCTGCGACGCGGAGGGCAAGTGCCCCGACGGCTATTCGTGCGGGAAGTTCTCGTCGTTGGGCGAGAACACGAAGCTCTGCATGAAGACGAAGCCTCTGCCCGAGGATCCGACCCGGAAGACCCTGGACACCTGCTTCCCGTAGGCTGCACTCCCCGTCCTGCGCCGGACCACGCACCGGTGCCTGCGGGCCACGGGGTGGGGTGCTCGCTCCCAGGAATCGTGGGGTCGAGTCTCCACCCGCGGGCCCGGAGCGTGCGGGAATTCCGGCGCAACTCCGCGCCGCGCCAGCACCACGGAGCGCACGGTCTCGCCCACCGCCATGGTACGGCGATTGCTTCATTTCCCGCACATGTCGGACCACCAACCCGCCCTGTCATCGGCCACCCGTGGCATCAGCCTCATGATCGGTAAGATCCTCGACCGGCGCTACGTGGTGCTCGAGCTTGCCGGCCCCGATGGGCCCGGGTTCCGGTACGTCGTCTACGACATGAATGCGCTCAAGCGGACCCACGTCCGGGTGGGCCTGGATCGCGAGGGAGAGGTCACCGAGGAGGCCTACGAGGTGGTGGAGCCGTCGACACCGCTGGCGGGCGTCCCCGTGACTCCGCCCCGGCTCGTCTCAGTCCCTGCCCCTTCGCTGGCTGTCCCCCTCCCCGTCCCGGCACCCGTTCCCGCGTCGGCACCCGTTCCCGTGGCGACCCTTCCGGCGCTCGGGGCGTTCTTGCCGCACCTGGTCACGCAGCCGGTCGATCTGACGGCTTTGGAGGAGCTGACCGAGGAGCTGGAGCTCGGGACCGAGGACCTGCCTCGGCGGCGCGTGATGACCCGCGAGATCGAGGCCGCGTGGTTCGCGCGCGGGGAGGAGCTGAGCCAGGATGGCGTGGAGCTTCCCCCCGAGTGGGCGGAGACCGCGCTGGCGGATCACGCGCAGCTCATCCGTCAGGCGGAGAAGCTCTCTGCCGAGGAGTACCGGCGTTTTGCGCTGGAGCTCTCTCCTCCGACGCCCCCCGCGCGGATCCTCGAGGCCTTCCTCTCTACGCGGCCCGAGGCGGTGATCCAGGGGGTGGCGGTGCCCGTGGTGGAGCCCGCTGCGCCCCCGGTCGCGTCGGAGCCGCAGGCCCTTCCGGCGGCGCCAGCCGCTCCGATCGCGCCCGCCATGCCGACTGCGCCTGTCGTGCTTGCCATGCCGGCCGTGCCGGTGATGCCGGTCCTCGCTCCGATGGGTGACGCCCTCGCTCCGCGGGCCGAGGCGTCAGCGACGGTCGCCGTGGCGGCATCTTGGAGCGGCTCGACGGCCGGGGCGCGACCCGGGTCGGTGGCGCGGTTGCGCGCACGGACCGTGAATCCGCGCCGCTTCGCCACCGGGCTCGCCGTGGGCGTGGCGCTCGGCGTGGTCGTCGCGGTGGTCCTGGCGAAGCGCGCGCCGGATCCGGCTCCCGTGCCGACGGCGTCGAGCCGGCGGTCGGAGTCACCGGCGGTCGCTTCCTCCTCCGCACCGTCGAAGCTCGCGCCGACGGGTGAGGCCGCTGACGAGAAGCGGGCGAGCGAGGAACCGGCCACCGCCACGCGCACCGGAAAAGCGCTCCGGAGCCACGCGAAGACGAAGGCGAAGCTGAGCGTTGGGCAGCGCCGTAACGTGAGCAAGAACCTCGCGGGGGCGCGCCAGGCGCTCCGCAAGAAGCACTGGCGCCTCGCCCGCACGAGGGCCCTCGCCGTGCTGCGCGTGCAGCCCCACCACCGAGGCGCTTACGCCATCAAGACGCGCGCCGAGTCGCGCCTAGGTCTGTAACGGCGGGACGCGCCGGCGGGGGCCGGCGCTACGGCGCGCCGAGCACCGCCACCCGCAGGGAATACGGAACGGCGCCCCTCGGGTGGCTGCCCGGCGAGGCGGGTGCGACGACCCGGAGGTAGCGCTCTCCGCGGTAACGGGCTAGCCGCGGGACCCGGTGCAGCACCCGACGCGTTCCGTTTGCCAGCGTGCTGATGGCGCGCAGCCCGTAGAGCTCGAGGCGCAGCGAGCCGTCGTGGTCCAGCTCGGCGGAGACGAGATCGCCCGACTGCAAGGTGATGGCGTACCAATGGTCCACGCCGCCGCAGCTCCGGTCGTGATGCGCCGCGCCCGGCCCGAGGCGCCCCATGCGGCGCACTCCGATTCCGGATTCAGGGCAGTCCGTCGAGTTCCCCGCGGCGGCGAGGCGGCGCTCCGCCTCGGCGTCGGGTGCGTCGGTGAAGACGACGGGGATCCGGGGGCGGCGACGTGCGAGCCGGAAGAGCTCCCGGAGCTCCGAAGGTCGCATGCGCACGCAGCCCGCCGAAACGGGCCCCCAGATGAGGGTCGGTGTCACGGGCCCGTGGATGCCGTAGGGGCGCACGATCCGTCCCGCCTGGCGACGCGTCACCCCGTCGAGGCGCAGGAAGGGCAGCCCTCCGAGGTAGGCGGGCTCGCGTCGCGCGGGGTCGTAGAATTCGCGGTCCTCGGGGTCCGTACCGGTGAAGAGGGTTCCGGTCGGCCCTTCGCGCTCCTCGCGAGGGCTGCGCCCCAGGCCGACGGGGAAGACGCGCACGCGTCCCGGGCTCTGCTCGAGCCGTAGCGTATAGCTTGCGCGCGAGATGACGATGCGCGGAAAGACCCCCGGCGCTCCCGAGGTGGGGACGAGGAGGGTCGACACGACGAGGCCGCAAGCGAGCCACCTCGCGAACTCGGCGCGCGCGGGGCGCTGACGCGGACGAGACTGGCGGTCAGCTGCCACGACGTTCCTCTCGGCGGCCGCACCCCTCGACCACCACGACACGGTCACCCTGCTCCGTGCCGGGTCCTGACGCGCCGGGGTTGTGGATGCGCCGCCGCCGAGTAGTCTACTCACGGTTCCATGGCCGATGAAGCCCCCCTTCGCTCCCGGTTCTCGCGCACCGCGGCGTGCGTCGGCGTCTCGCTGGCGCTGCACCTCCTCGTCGCGCTGGGCCTGGCCTGGCGCGGAGGCTTCGTCCGCTGGCCCCGGCTCGACGTCACCTGGCTCGATCAGGACAACGTGCTGGGTGTGGCCCCAATGCAGCGCCCGGAGGCGGCCCCGGAGAAGCCGCAGCTGTCGTCGTCGGCCGCCCAGGACCCGGCGCCGCCGCCCCTTCGGCGAAAGCGCGCGCTGCGAGCGTCGGTTTCGGTGCGCGATGCGGGGGGCGCCGACGCCTCGGAGCCGATCCTCGATGCCGCGCCGGGACTCGCGCGCGCGGACGCCGGGCCGCCCGGCGGCGGGACCTCGCGCGTGGCCCTGGCACGCCTGGCGCCACCCCAGGCCGCGCTGATGCTGGTCTTGCGCATGGATCGCATCCGACGCTCGCCCTACGCCGATGCCGTACGGCGCCTGCTCGGCGTCTTCTACGACTTTAAGACGCTCCTCTGGTCGACCGAGCTCGACCCGGTCCGGGACTTTCAGGCGCTGCTCATCGCGACGCCGAACCCCTATCGCGTCACCGAGACCTTTCTCGTCGTTCGCCACGCCTTGCCGGAGCGTCGCCTGAAGCAGGCCTTCGAGAAGAGCGGCCAGTACGGCGGTCAACACCTGCGGTGGCGCGCAGGCGAAGGCGGGGGCCTCCAGGGACAGGTCCCCTCCCCTCCGCGGCTCGCCGGAGATCGGCGCGTCGTGGTCCTGCGCTCGGGGCTGGCGCTCCTCACCGATCCGAAACACCTCTCGCTCCTGCAGGCGGCCGCTGCGTCGGCGCGGGCGGATGCGGGACCTGGGTCCCCGCAGGGCCTGATCGACCGGCTGAAGGATCTGCATCGCGAGGGACATAGCCCCGCGAGCGACCCCGGGCTGCTCCTTCAGGCCGTGAACCTCCCGCGGCTCGTTCGCCTGCCGGCCGACGTGCCGGTGCCGCTCGGGCTGCAGGCCGTCCTCCCCGCGGAGGCCCCGGCGCGCTGCGAGGCCGCGCTCAGCTTCGCCGACGAGGGGCAGGCGCGCGCGTTCATCACCGTGGTGCCGGCCAAGATCGAGCAGGCCCGCCAGTCGGTCCTGCTGCGGCTCCTCGGGGCGGTGGAGCTCCTCGACGCGCTGCGCTTTCAGCGCCGGGGCCGGGAGGTGATGGTGACGGCCACTCTCACGGGAGATCAGGTGCGAGGGGTGCTCGAGGCCTTCCGTGCCGCGATCCCGCAGGTGCAGGTGCCGGGGATGCGGGACCGGGTGCCGCCCGACGGTGCCGCCTCGCCCCGTTCTTCGGGCCGTGATGCGACGGCGAGTCCCGCCGACGCGGGGGTAGGAGCCGGGGGGGCCAGGCCCTAGCCTCCGGTCGTCAGCGGCGCGCGGCCTGGGCCATCTCCGCGAGGATGCCCTGCGCGGCGAGCAATGGATCCGCGGCGTCACGGATCGGCCGGCCCACGACGAGCAACCCGGCACCGGCCGCGATGGCCTCGGCCGGAGTGACCGCCCGGCGCTGGTCCCCGGGATCCGATCCCGCGGGGCGGATCCCGGGATTGACGATCAGGAGCTCCGCACCGAGCGCGGCGCGCACGCGCGCGGTCTCTCCGCCGCTGCAGACCACCCCGGCGCAGCCGCTCTCGCGCG
This sequence comes from Deltaproteobacteria bacterium, assembly GCA_020848905.1. Taxonomy (NCBI): domain Bacteria; kingdom Pseudomonadati; phylum Myxococcota; class Myxococcia; species Deltaproteobacteria bacterium. The sequence continues at coordinate 23,446 of JADLHG010000029.1, read as the reverse complement.
CCAGGCGAGCGCGGGAGCTCACGAGCTCGGCGAGCTGCGCCGCCCCGACCGCAAGGTCGGGCGCCAGGTCGGCGGGGCCGATGCTCGTGAGGACCGTGACCAGCAGGATCTTCACCCCGGGTGCGGCGCGAACCGCTGCGTCGACCGAACGGCCTCCGGGGTCCGCGTGCACCGTCAGGTAGCACGCTCCGAGAGACTCCGCCACCCGTGCGGCGCGCCCAACGGTGGCCGGGATGTCGTGGAGCTTGAGGTCCAGAAAGACCGGCGCCCCGCGGCGTACGAGCTCGCGCACGAGGTCGGGACCCTCGGCCACGAAGAGCTCGAGACCGACCTTGAAGCAGCCCACTGCCGGAGCGAGTCGATCCGCCAGCTCGAGCGCCGCCCCCCGCTCGGGCACGTCCAGCGCGAAGCAGAGCCGCGCGCGCGCCGCCCGCTGCCCCGGCGTAAGCTCCACCTAGCCCCCGAGGCCGGCCGTGAAGACCGGCAGATGCGAGAAGCGCTCCACGTGGTGTTCCTCATCCCCGAAGAGCACGCCGAGGGCGTGGAGGCGCTTGAAGTAGAGGCCGATGTCGTGCTCGTCGGTGATGCCGATGCCTCCGTGGAGCTGGATCGCCTGCTGCGAGACGAAACGACCGGACTGCGCGAGCTGGACCTTGGCCGCGGAGACGGCGTAGCGCCGCTCGCCGACGTCCGGATCTCCGACCCGGATCGCCGCCATGATGGCCATCGACTTGGCGAGCTCGGTGGCCACGAACATGTCCACCGCGCGGTGCTGCAGCGCCTGGAAGACGCCGATCTTCACGCCGAACTGCACCCGCGTGTTCAGGTACTCGACGGTGAGGCGCAGCATGCGCTCCATCACGCCGAGGCCCTCCGCGCAGGCGGCCGCGGCGCCGAGATCCACGAGGTCCTCGAGGAGCGGACCGGCAGATCCCGGCGCTCCCAGGCGCGACTCCTCCGGCACCTCGACGTCGCCGAAGGCGAGGGTCGCCGCGTGCTGGCCGTCGATGGTGCGGACGGGGGTGACGCGCAGGCCGGGAGCGGTCCGCGGGACGACGAAGAGCGTCGGGCCCTCCGGGGCGCGTGCCGACACCACGACCTGGTCCGCGCCGTGACCGTTGAGCACCCACCGCGCCTCGCCTGAGAGTCGATAGCCTGCGCCGCTGCGTTGCGCGAGGACGGGGGGCTCCGCCGCGCGCCCGCGGTTCTTCTCACCGCCGTAAGCCAGCGCCAGCGACGTCTGTCCGGCCAGCATGGGAGAAAGCCATTGCTCGAGCTGCGCGGGAGACCCTGCCCGAGCGAGCGCGGTGCCGGCCAGGACTACCGACGGGACGTACGGTTCCGGGACCAGCGTGGTGCCGAACTGCTGGAGGATCAGCATGCTCTCCACGAAGGAGCCGCCGAAACCGCCGGCCTCCTCGGGGAGGGAGACGCCGAGCCAGCCGAGCTCGCCCATCTGGCGCCACACGTCACGCGAGTAGCCCAGGGGATCCTCGCGCAGGGCCCGGAAGCGCGCGACGGGCGAGTCCTTTCGCACGAACTGCGTGACGGTGTCGACGAGCAGCTTCTGATCAGGGGTAAGTTCGAAGTTCATCGCGCACCCATTACCTGTCCGGGAGTCCGAGGATCCACTTGGCGATGATGTTCTTCTGGATCTCGTTGCTCCCACCGTAAATCGTCGTGGCTCGGTTGTAGCAGTACGCCGGCGCGACCCACTGTTCGAGCGGGGGCACGACGCCCGGGTCGTTGAACCACGAGAGCGAGTTCTCCCCCATGATGTCGGCCGCGAGCTCGAAGCACTGCTGCTGGATCTCGGACCCCACGAGCTTCAGGATCGACGACTCGGGCCCTGGGGCGTGGCCGAGCTGGGCTCCGGCGAGCGCGCGGTAGTTGGCCATCTGGTGCGCCCTGAGCTTGATCTCGAGGTGGGCGAGGCGCGCGCGGTACGACGGGTGCTCTAGCGCGGGCTTCCCGCCGATCATGACCTCGGCGGCGATCCGCTTGCACCGCCGGAGCTGCCGTCGCGAATAGCCCACGGCCGCGATGAGAGTTCGCTCGTGCCCGAGGAGCGCCTTGGCCACCGTCCAGCCGCCGTTGAGCGGCCCCACCACGTTCTCTTTGGGTACGACCACGTTCTCGAAGAAGGTGTCCGAGAAGGAGGGCGTCCCGCCGATGGTCAGGGTCGGTCGCACCGTGACCCCGGGTGACTTCATGTCGATGAGCAGGAAGCTGATCCCGGCCTGCTTCTTCACCGACGCGTCGGTGCGCACCAGGCAGAAGATCCAATCGGCGTACTGCGCGTAGGTGGTCCAGGTCTTCTGACCGTTGACCACGAAGTGTCCCGCGCCGTCGTCCTCCGCCCGCGTCTGCAAGCTGGCCAGGTCGGAGCCCGCGTTCGGTTCGGAGTACCCCTGGCACCAGACCTCCTCACCCGCCAGGATCGGGGGCAAGAAGCGCTTCTGCTGGGCCTCTGCGCCGAACTGCATCAGGAGCGGCCCGACCATGTGCAGTCCGAAGGGACTCAGGATCGGAGTGCCGGCCAGCTCCAGTTCCTCGGTCAGGATGAAGCGGCGCGTGGCGTCAAGCCCGGGCCCACCGTGCTCCTTGGGCCAGTGCGGCGCCACCCAGCCCTTCTGGTAGAGGATCTTGTGCCACTCCATGGACTCCTTCATCCCGTACTGGGCGTCCACGGCAGCGAGCGCCGCCAGATGCGGTGGCAGCGCGGTGGCGATCCACGACCGCACCTCTTCGCGAAACGCGATCTGTTCCGGGGTGAATGAGAGATCCATGGCAGCCTCCTGCGCGAGGGCCCTGCGCACAGCTGTGGGCAGCGCCGGTCGCACTATAGCACGGCGCGTCGGGAATACCCGGGGCGACCTTCCCCGTTGCGTGTGACATAGGGCCGTCAGTATAGTGACGCCCGCCTATTGAGCAAAAAGGAGCGTAGAGACTATGCGTACTCGGTTTGGATGGATTCTCCCCGGTGTCCTCGCGGCCGCCTCGATGGTTGGCTGCGGCAGCAGCAGCACCACGACGGCTGACAGCGGGACCACGACCCAAAACGATTCGGGAGGCATGGGGGACATGGGGCATACGGGCGACATGGGTGGACCCGCGCCCGACAGCGGTAGCACCACCGGCGGGCTCTTCCAGGGGGTGGCGAGCAAGGTCACCCTGCCCACCTCCGACACGGAATACGCGCAGGACGTGGACGGCAAGGGGAAGAAGAACAAGCTCGGCGGCGTCCTCGCCGCGATGAAGCAGCTCGAGCTGCAGATCGGGATGAACGAGGCGTTGAGGACGGGACAGCTCCTCGTGCTGACCGAGGTCTTCGCCAAGGCGCTCACGGATGACCCGGCGGCGTCGATCCAGGTGCATCTCGGCAAGGACCTGGACGGGAACGCCACGGATAACTTCTCCGGCACCGAGGAGTTCGGCGTGCACGCCAAGAGCCCGCCGGCCGCCAAGGTGAACATCAAGATCACGGGTGGCAAGATCGAGGGCTCCGGCGGCGAGCTGGTCTTCCCGCTGCCCATGGGGGCAGACCTGGTCCTGCTCACGCTGAAGAAGGCCGTGATCCGCGGGACGGTGAGCACCACGGGCATCAGCGACGGTATCCTCGCCGGCGCGATCCCCGTCTCCGAGTTCGACTCCAAGCTCGCGCCCGCCATGGCGGGGCTCATCAACGCCTACCTGAAGGACACGAAGGTCGACGCGGCGACGAAGACCATGCTGAAGACCATGTTCGACGGCAACGGGGACGGAAACGTCACGACCGATGAGGTGAAGTCGGCCGCCGTGATGAGCCTGATCAAGAACCCCGACGTGGATCTGAACGGCGACGGCAAGCTCGACAAGGACGACGGCATCTCGGGAGCCATCTCCTTCACCGCGGTGGCGGCCAAGATCAAGCGCTAGATTCCAGGGGACGCCCAGCCTCGGGCTCCCTCCCCTCCTCCCCCCCTGTCCCCCTTCCTTAGGCCGACCTTCCGAGGCCGGCCAGGAAGTGCGTGACCGTCTTCATCCCCTTGTCGAGCATCCGCAGATCGAACTTCTCGTTCGGGGCGTGGAGGTTGTCGTCGGGGAGGCCGAAGCCGAGCAGGATCGTCTCGCGCCCCAGCACCTGCTTGAAGTCCGCGACCACGGGGATGGAGCCCCCCTCCAGGGTGAAGGCCGGTTCCTTGCCGAAGACGGTCTTCACCGCGTCGGCCGCCACCCGCATCGCCGGGAAGTCGGTGCTGACCCGCACGGGCCAGCCCAGGTTCTTGTGGCGCTTGACGGTCACGGTGGCGTGCGGCGGCGCGAGGCTCTTCAGGTGTGCCTCGGCGAGAGCCACGATCGCCTCCGGATCCTGGTCCGCCACGAGGCGCATGGAGATCTTGGCGTGCGCCTGACTCGGCAGCACGGTCTTGACCCCCTCGCCCGTGTAGCCGCCCCAGATCCCGTTCACCTCGAAGGTGGGGCGGGCGCCGATTCGCTCCAGGGTGGTGTACGCCTTTTCGCCGAAGACGGCCGGCGCGCCCACCGACTTGGCGTGCTTGTCGTCGCTGTGCGGCACCTTGGCCAGGGACGCGCGCTCCGCCTTGGTGAGCGACCGCACCTGGTCGTAGAAGCCCGGGATGAGGACCTTCCCGGTCTTGGGATGCTTGCAGGCCGACAGGATCTCCGCGAGCACCTGGATCGGGTTGGCCACGCTGCCGCCGTAGCTGCCGCTGTGCAGGTCGCCCTTGGCACCTTGCACGGTGACCTCCAGGGAGGCGAGCCCGCGTAGGCCCGTGGTGATGCTGGGCACGCGGATGTCCACCATGTGCGTGTCGCTCACGACGATCACGTCGCACGCGAGCGCCTTGGCCTGCTTCTTCACGAAGGGTACGAGATTCGGGCTGCCGATCTCCTCCTCGCCCTCGATGAGCACCTTCACGTTGACCGGGAGTTCGCCGACGGTGCGGCGGAAGGCTTCGAGCACCTTGAGGTGGATGAAGACCTGCCCCTTGTCGTCGGCAGCGCCGCGCGCGAAGAGCTTGCCGCCACGGACCTCCGGGGTGAAGGGAGGTGATTGCCAGAGCTCGAGCGGTTCGGCGGGCTGCACGTCGTAGTGCCCGTAGACCAGCACGGTGGGAGCGCCCTTCTTCTCGGGGCTTCTCGCGGTCACGACGGGGTGCCCCGGCGTGTCGTTGATGGTCACCTCTCCCAGTCCCGCGGCGCCGAGCTGGTCCGCGACCCACTGCGCGGCCCGGCGGACGTCGCCCTTGTGCTCCGAGCGCGTGCTCACGCTCGGGATGCTGAGGAAGGTGCACAGCTCATCGAGATGGCGACTTCGCTCTTGATCGAGAAAGTGCAGGACCTCTTTCACCGTCGTGCCTCCGCGCTGGAATCGCGCGGCAGCATACCGCCGCGGACGGGTCTCAAGCAATTGTGCGCGCGCGGCGTTTGGCATCTCGCCCTCGGCCTCCTATGATCCGGCGAACGCATGCCGTCCCCCACGATCAGTCGAGGCGAGCCTCCGCGCGACGCGCCGTCGAGCTGGACCCACGCGTTGCTGCTCGTCGGTCTCGTGGCGCTGGTCTTCGGCAAGGCGGTGAGCTTCCCGTTCGTGGACTGGGACGACCGGGGCTACATCGTCAGCAACCCGCTCATCGTGGCGCCGCTCTCGCGCGGCCTGCGGGAGCTCTTGCTCACCCCCGGCCTGGGCTATCCTCAGCCCCTCACCGTACTGAGTCAGCACCTCGACTTCCTCCTCGGCGGTGGCAGCCCCTGGCCCTTCCACCTGACCAACCTCCTGCTGCATGCGCTCAACGCAGTGCTCGTGCTGCGCCTGCTGCGGGTGGTCGGGTTGTCGCGGCTCCCGGCTCTCGTTGGGGCCGCCCTCTTCGCCGTGCACCCCATCGTGGCCGAGCCGGTCTGCTGGGCCACGGGGCGCAAGGATCTTCTCGCCGCCGCCTTCCTTCTCGGCGCCCTCCTCGTCCATCGGAGGGTGGCGGAGCGCACCGAGGGGGCGTGGCGCGCCGTCGGCATCGTGCTCCTGCTGCAGCTCCTCAGTCTCGGGGCCAAGCCCCTGGCCGTGGTCCTGCCGCTCCTCTTCCTGGCGGAGAGCTGGGTCTTCCGCCGACCTCTGCGGCGAGGGGCATCGCTTCTCCTGTTGGGCGGGTCCGTCGCGCTGTCCGCCGCGTCCCTCTGGCTCTCGTACCGCGGCCAGGCGGGCCACGGGGCGCTCGGCGGGCACGCCTCCTCGGCAGCCTCGCCGCTCGCGTTCGCCTCGCAGCACCTCTTTTTGCAGGTCAGGAACTTCGTGCTGCCGACGGAGCTCTCGCCGAAGTACCTCCTCGAGCTCCCACGCCCATGGCTGTCGGCGTGGGGGTTCGCGGGGCTCGGAACCGTCCTGGGCGGCGCGGCGGCCCTCCTCCTCGCGCGACGCCTACGGGCCGACCGGGCTCTCTTCGGGCTTCTGGCGGGCGCCATCCTGTTCGCTCCGTCGAGCGGGCTGGTCCCGCTCAGCCGGGGGCCGGCCGACAGCTACCTCTACCTCCCCGGAGCGATGCTGGCGCTGTGCGTCGCCGCGGGGGTCGCGGCGCTGGGACGCGGTCGCCTGCGGGCGACTTACGTCGTGGCCGCTGTCGCCGTCGCGGTGCTCGGGTTCGCCGGGTTCGTCCAGGCGGGGATCTGGTCCAGCTCCGCGTCTCTTTGGCGAACCGTCGTGGAACACTATCCGCAGCACCGCGCCAGCCACTGGGCCTACGCCGACGCCCTGGCGCAGGGGGGGCGGCCCCGAGAGGCCGTGGCCGTGTACGAACGGGCGCTGCGCCGTTTTCCCTATCCGCCCGAGGACCCGGGCGTGCTGAGCGCCATGGGGCAGGGCTGCTTGCTGGCCAAGGACCTGCCCTGCGCCCTGAGGTGGTTCGCGGAGGCGGTCCGGCACTATCCCGACGACGTGCAGCGCGCGCTGCGGCTCGTGGGGGTGGCGGCCCTCGGGGCCCGCACGCAGGAGGGGGACGCCTCGGGGACGGTCGCCCGGGCGGACCGGATCGTTCGCGCGGCGCTCGAGGGGCTGGCGCGCGTCCCCGAAGGCGGAGGCGATGATGCCCAGCGGCGGCTTCGGCGGGCGCTCACTCCGATGGACGCGGCGGCGGGCCTCGGCCTGCGCCGCTACCTCACGGACCCCCGCCTCGCAGCGCAGGTCCGGCGACTTTTGCCGCCCGGCCCACGGGGCAGACCCTCGCCGCGGCCATAAAAAAAGGGGACAGCGTCTCCGCTGTCCCCTCGAATGACCCCAGCGGGACTTGAACCCGCGATTTCGGCGTGAGAGGCCGACGTCCTAACCACTAGACTATGGGGCCAAAGAGTTCGGGGACTAGGATTCGAACCTAGATAGCAGGAACCAGAATCCTGCGTCCTGCCGTTAGACGATCCCCGAACAACTTCTTCGACCGCTATTATCTCAGGGCGGCAACGGTGTCAATACTTGCAGCCGCGGTTGACGCGTCCTCGTCCGAGGACTAGATATGCTGGTCCGTGCGGCGGTGTCACGAGGGGCATTCCCGAGGGCCGCGCAGTGCCGGAACGAGGGCTTCCCGTGTTCATCAACATCTTCCTCGTGCGGAGCGGCGAGACGACCTGGCGAGCCCAGGGGCGTCTGCTCGGGCGTCGCGACATGGGCCTGTCCCCGGCGGGACACACCCAGGCGCAGGCCGCGGCCGCGGCTCTCGCGGGCCTGGAGGTCTCCGAGGTTCTCTCGAGCCCGCTCTCGCGCGCCGTCCAGACGGCAGAGTACTTCTCGGAGCAACATCGCATCCAGATCGCGCGCGACCAGCGGCTCACCGACCTCGACGTGGGGTCGTGGGAGGGAAGGTTCCTGCGCGACGCCTGGGAGAACGACGAATTCCGACAGAGCCTGACCGACGAGCGCACGACCCCCGCCGTCGAGCGGCTCGAGGCGGTGCGCGCGCGGGTGGTGGCCTCCGTGGAGCAGGCCGTCGCCGACAACCCGGTGGCCACGAACTTGATCCTCGTCAGCCACGCCGCTCCTCTGCGCATCCTGCTCGCGCATTACCTGGGCATGCCCCTCGGTCATTTCCATCGACTGCGGGTCAGCCCCGGGGCGGTCTCCGTGCTGCGCTTCGAGTCCGACCTCCAGCGCATGCGCGTCCTCGCCGTGAACTGGGCGGCCCCCGTGACGGAGATCATCGCGCCGCGGCGGGCGGTCTAGCTTCCCCGTCGGCGGCGGCCCCAATCCTCCCCCTATCGCCCCGCCATCCCCGTTGTTTCGTGCGGCATTCCTGGGTATCGTCGCCCGGCGGAGGACAAGGTGCGCATCGAATACTGGGCTGCCACCGACCAGGGGAAGCAGCGCGACCACAACGAGGACAACTTCCTCGTCGACCGCAGTCACAAGCTCTTCGTGGTGGCGGACGGGATGGGCGGACACGCCGCGGGCGAGGTGGCGTCGAGCCTCTGCGTCCATCGCGTGAAGGAAGCCGTGGCGGCCAACGCCGACCTCATCGCACGCTTCGGGCGCGGCGAAGGCGTCGACCGAAACGAGATCCTGCGCATGCTCGAGCATGCGGTCCAGGCGGCCTGCTCGGCCATCTACGAGCGCGCGCAGCGCCAGCCCGAGAAGCGCGGGATGGGGACCACCTGCTCGCTCCTGCTGCTGGTCGAGCGGCGCGGCTTCATCGCGCACGTGGGGGACAGCCGCATCTACCTCATGCGGCAAGGGCAGGTGCACCAGCTCTCGGACGACCACTCCCTCGTCAACGAACTCGTTCGTCGAGGGAAGCTGAAGCTGGAGGAGATCGATAGCTCTCCCTACAAGGACTACAAGAACGCGGTCACACGTGCCGTCGGGGTCTACGAGTCCGTCGACGTCGACACGCTGGATTTCGACGTCCTGCCGGGGGATCAGTTCCTGCTCTGCTCGGACGGGCAGCACGCCTACCTGGACGACGAGAAGATCGCGACCGTCATGGCCACGCCGGAGGCCACCGACGTCAAGGAGGTCACCAAGGCCTTCATCCAGCTCGCGAACGACGGCGGAGGGCACGACAACATCACCTCGGTGGTCGTCCGCGTTGCCGAGACGGAGAAGGAGAAGGAACGCGCCAAGGAGGTCTCGCTCAAGATCGAGGTCCTGAAGAAGATGCCCATCTTCCGGCACCTCAACTACAAGGAGCTGGTCCGGGTGATGAACCTGACCGAGGTGCGGGACTACGCCGACCAGGACCTCATCATTCGCGAGGGGGCGGAGGCCGACGAGCTCTTCATCGTGCTGGACGGGAAGGTCCGGCTATTCAAGGACGAGACCTTCATCACCTACTTCCAGCGCGGCGACCACTTCGGCGAGATGGCGATGGTGGACCGGTCTCTGCGGAGCGCGAGCGGCGCGGCGGAGGGGCGCGCCCGGCTGCTCGTGATGCGGCGCCAGGACTTCATGGACATCATCAAGAACGAGCCGAGACTCTCGGTGAAGTTGCTCTGGAGCTTCGTGCAGGTGATGGCTGAGCGGTTGCGCAAGACGACGGCGGACCTCTCGGGCGTCCGGATGGCCGAGTCGTTGCCGGATCTGACCGAAGAGATCAAGTTCGAGGAGTAGCGGGCTCCGAGCGCGGCCCCCGCCGCGAGGCCGCGCTCTACCGCACGATCCGCGACAGCATCTTGAAGGCGTCGGTGCCGGCCTGCTTGAGCAGGTCGAAGATCACGACCTCCGTGCTCGTCACGACGGCGTCGGAGCGCTGCATCAGCTGCAACCCCACCTCCCAGTTCGCCATGGTGCGAGAGACCGCCGCGTCGCGCGGGACGTGGACGTCGTAGCCCTGGCTGCGGAGCGTGCGGGCCGTCTGGAAGACGCAGATGTGCGTCTCCATGCCTGCCAGCACCCACTGGGTTCGCCCGCTCTGCTTGACCCACGCATCGAAGGGGCCGAGGCGCGCGCAGCTGAACTGCACTTTCTCGAAGAAGAAGACGCGCTCGCGGGGGAGGCGGAGCACCGCCTCTGCTACCACGGGGAGGGTCCGGCCGAGGCCGGTCGGGTACTGCTCGCTGACCACCACGGGAAGGTCGAGAACGCGCGCGGTCTCGATCAGGTTGAGCCAGTTTCGCAGCGTGCCCTTGAGCACCTTCTCGGGCATCGCCGCCGCGAGCTTCTCCTGGATGTCGATCAGGCAGACGCCCGTACGGTCGGTGAAGAGTTCGCAGCAGACCTGAGGCATACGGCACCCCGCTGGACGGTTAGGAGGCTGGCCAGCCTCCTTACTTCGCGCGCTTCTCGATCAGGCGGTCCAGTTCCTGGCGAATGATCGACTCCGCCAGGTCCGGGACCACCTCCCACACGATGCGCTCGATGACCTCCTTGCTGAGCTTCACGACCGCTTCGTAGACGGCGGGGTCGATATCTCCACGACGCTCGACCGCCGTCACTGGAGCCGCGGGAGCGGGCCTCTGGGCGGCAGGCGTCGCGTGCGGGAGCGGCATGCCGGAGGGAGGCGCCGGGAGCTCGCCCCGGACACCCATGAGGGTGCGGCCGGGTCGGGCCTCGCGGGTCGCCTCGATGACGGCACCGGCTCTCGCGCCGGTGGAGGGCGAGGTGAAGTCGGGGAGCGACTCCGCGGGCATCGGCGGAGGAGGCTCGGCGTCGATCTCGATCTCCATCTCCGCGGCGCCGGCTGAAGCGGAGGCCATGGGCGGCGGCGCGGCAGGTCTGCCGCCGGGCATCGGGCCCGCGGACGGGGCCGGGCGCGAGTACGGCGCGGCCACGGGGGACGACGGGGGCCGGGGGCTCACGGGAGCCGAGGGACGTGCGGTGTGGGCCGCAGCCGGAGGGGCCGAGGGGATCGGTCGAGCCGCCGGCGGTGGCGCCCCGGGCGAGGAGGCCGCCGCCGGTCGAAGCGGCGTGACCGGCCGGGCCGGCGCCGCGAGCGGGGTCGACGGTGCGGTCGGGGTTCGCCCCAAGGCCGGGGCCGGCGGAGCTGCGGACGGTGCAGGAGCGGGCGCCGGCATGCTCGGCCGCGAGGGGACCGACGAGATCGGCGCCGTGCCGCGCGGAACCGCCCCAGCGGGTCGAGCCGCCGCCGGATGCGGCGCTGCCGCGGGGGCGGGCCTGGCCGCGGAGGGAACCGTCTCGATCACGATGTCCTCAGCGGCGATCGGTGAGCTCAGGGACTCGACGGGACCCATCGGCTGACGCGAGGCTCTCGCCACGGTGAGGTTGCGCACCTTGTCGATGAGGGCTTGCGTCTCGAAGGGTTTGGCGAGCTCGCCGTCGGCCCCTACCGCGCGAGCCTTCGCGTCGTCGAACGCCGCCCCTGCGCCGTGCAGGAGCAGGACCGGTGTCCCCACCTGCTCGCGTTTCAGCGCGGAACAGAGGTCGTACCCGTTCTTGCCCGGCATGGAGAGGTCGGCGAGCACGATGTCCGGACTCATCTCGCGAGCCCGGGCCAGCGCTTCGTCGATCGTCGAGACCGCGGTCACCGTGAAGTCCTCCGCCGCGAAGGTCATCTCCACGATTCGCTGCATGGTGACGCTGTCTTCGGCGAGCAGGATCTTCTTCGCCATCCGGACCTCCGCAGCCGCGTGACGTTTCCAACTGCCTAACACGCAGGCCTGTGATCGTCAAGAATAACCACGGACTTGTGCGTGTTGGGGCAGCTGCGGTAGAGAGTGCGGCGAAGGGTTTCGCAGATGCGCGACGGTCTCCAGCGTCCCACGGTCCTGATGGTCTCGAAGCCCGTCGCACCGCCGTGGAACGACAGCAGCAAGAACCTGGTGAAGGATCTCGCGCGCGCGGGGCGACGCTTCGGCTACCGGGTGCTCACGCCTTCGGACTATCGGCTCGAGGGCCCGGGGATCGTGAGCGAACCGCTCTACCGCGGAGGGGGGGCCCACACCCCTGCCCTCGTGCAGAACCTTCGCGTGATGGGACGCCTTCTGCGGTCGGATGATTCGGCGCTGACGCACTTCTTCTTCGCACCGAACCCCAAGGCCTCGCTCGCCGCACGCCTCTGTCTGCGCCTCCGCTCGCGCCGGACGGTCCAGACGGTCTGTTCCACGCCGCAGTCGTTCGCGCGGCCCGATCGGCTGCTCTTCGCCGACCGCGTCGTGGTGCTCTCCCGGCACACCGAGTCGTCCTTCCTTGCCGCGGGGGTGGCGCCGTCGCGCCTGCGCGTCATCCCGCCCGGGATCGAGCTCCCCGACCCGCCGACCGAGGACGAGCGGCTGCGCACGCGGCGACGGTTCGGGCTGCCGGTGGGGAAGCCGGTGGTGATCTACCCGGGGGACTACCAGTTCTCGGATGCGGCGGAGACGGTCGCGCGCGCCGCGCTTCAGCTCGGGGACCTGGAGGCGCACGTCGTCTTCGCCTGCCGGATCAAGCAGGAGGCCTCGCGCAGCAAGGAAGCCGAGATCCGGGGCCTTCTGGCGGAGCACGGCGGCCTCGCACGAGCGCTGCTGCTGAACGACGTGCCGGACATCCTGGCGCTGATCGCGGCGTGCGACCTGTGCGTGCTGCCCGCGGAGTCGCTCTACGCGAAAATGGATCTCCCCCTCGTGCTCCTCGAGGCCCTGGCCCTGCGCGTCCCCATCGTAGTGGCCGACGTGCCACCGCTGAACGAGGTGCTCGTCGGCGACGTGGGCGCCGCCGTTCCCCCGCGCGATCCGGCCGCCCTGGCCCAGACGGTCCGGACGCTGCTCGCTAACGAGGACGCGCGTCGACGGATGGGCGAGCGAGGACGCCTCGCCGTCCAGAGCCACTTCGGCATCGCCCGTGTGGCAGAGTTACACGAAGAGCTCTACGAGGAGCTCCTTCAGACCGCTGTACGAGGATCAGGATGACCACGGAGCTGCGTTCGAAGAGCTATTACGATCACTTCAGCGAGGTGTACGAGCGCCGGCGCCACGAGGGGTACCACGTCCTCATCGACGAGCTCGAGGTGCGCGTCGCCGAACCCTACTGCGGCGGACGCGTGCTCGAAGCGGGGTGCGGGACCGGCCTCATCTTGAAGCGCCTCGCACCGGGCGCACAGCAGGCGGTGGGGATCGATCTCTCGTCGGGGATGCTGAGCGGTGCCCGGCGGCGCGGGCTCTCGGTCCTGCAGGGGAGCGTGGAACACCTGCCCTTCCCCGACGAGCACTTCGACGCAGTGGTGAGCTTCAAGGTGCTGGCCCACGTGCCGAACATCCGGGGCGCGCTGGCCGAGTTCGCCCGCGTGACGCGGCCCGGCGGGCATCTGGTGCTCGAGTTCTACAACCGCCGCAGCCTGCGACACCTCATCAAGCGCGTGAAGCGCCCGACGCGCGTGGGCAGCGCGTACACCGACGACGATGTGTTCACGCGCTACGACACGATCGAGGAGATCAAGGCGTACCTCCCGCGGGGGATCCACCTCCACGCGGTCCGTGGCGTGCGGGTGGTCACCCCCGTGTCGCACGTCCACGACCTCCCCGTCGTGCGTTCGGTCTTTGCGGCAGCGGAGCGCCTGGCCTCGGATGCACCGGTGCTGCGCGGCCTCGGGGGCTTCCTGATCGTCGTGCTTCGTAAGGAGTAGCTGCCTACCGCTTCCGCGCGTCGTACGACTGCCGCACCTGTCGCTCGAGCTGCTCGAGTCCCCCTTCGTTGCCGAAACGCGTACGGGCGTCGCGCACCACGCGGAGAGCCCCGACGAGGTCCCCACCGGCGGCGAGCTCGAGCGCGAGCATGGCCCGGGCCGCTCGATCGTTCGGATCCAGCGCGATGAGGCGCTCCAGGTGACCGCGCACCCGCAGCGGAGCGCGCAGGAGCACGTAGAGCTCGCCCAGCAGCCGGTGCACCTGCGGGTCCGAGGCAGGCGTCGCGGTCCCGTGATACCCGAGGCGTCGGAGGGCCTGGATCCGGGGTACCGCCTGGTCGAGCGCGCCGAGGAGCGACGAGGTCGCCTCGGCGTCGGGCTCCAGGTCGCGTGCCCGCCGGGCGAGCCTCTGCGCCGCCTCCAGCTCGAGGGCCCGCGCGTGCGCGATGGCCATGGTGATGTTCGTGGCGAGCGCGTCCGGACTCCGCCGCAGGGCCTCCTTGAGGGCCGCGAGGGCCTCCGCATCCCGTCCGAGCCAGCTCAGCGCCGAGCCCCGCAGCGCGTGGAGGTCCACCCAGGCCTTGGTGAGGCGTTCGTGGACCATGGGGCTGTCGACCATCACGACCATCGTGACCTTCCCGATCCGGAGGGTGACTCGGCGCGCGGGATCCTTCGTATCCTTGGCCAGGTGGATCAGTCGCCCGGTGAAGGCCACCACCTCCTCGAGAAAGGCGCGGTCGAGCCCCCCCGAGCCCCGCATGCGCAGGTCCACGAGCCGGAGGAGCATCTCGAGGGGACGCCCCTCCTTCGGCTCGTAGCGGGTCCAGTTCTGGAAGGCCATCGCGAGCCAGCGTTCCGCTTCGCGGTAGCGCCCCTTGTTCACGAGCGCCGCGGCGAGAGACTCCTCGGCCACGGGGTTCCCCGGGCTACTCTCGGCGGTCGCCTGCCAGAAGCGCAGGTTGTCGGTGTAGTCGCCGGCACGAACGTGCGCCGTGACGCCCCAGGTGGCCACGACGAGGACCAGGACCCCGAAGAGCAGCGGGCGCAGGCGACGCGACGCGAGCGCGAGGCCCGCCCCGACGAGAAGCCCGACCCCGAGGAGGGGGAGGTAGAGGAAGCGGTCGGCGACGAGCACGTTGAGCCGGAGGGGGATGACGTTCGAGACCGGGGCGAGGGCTGCGCCCGCCACGACGAGCGCCCACGCCACCTTCGGGTAGCGGCGTCGCGCGAGCCAGATGGCCGCGGCGCCCCCGACGAGGATCGCGCCTCCGAGGGCGAGGATGGGCCAGCTCGGGGTGCGGGCGGTGGCGTACGCGGCGTGCTGGACGCTGGGCTGGTAGGGGTTCACCACCAGGAGCGCGTAGCGACCGACGGTCTCGAGGACCGTCATGGCCCAGTGGCCGAGGGGGGAGGGGTCCTGGGGCCCGACGAGCTTGCGCTGGAGAAGGAGCCGCAGCACGACGTACACGAGGGTGATGGCGACGAGCGGGAGATGAACCTGCTTCGCGTTGCGCCAGAAACGGGCGCGCTCTCCCCGGCTCACGAGGAGCAGGTCGAGCAGCGGCACCATCAAGGCCAGGGAGATCGCGGTTTCCTTACAGAGGACGGCTGCGGCGTAGAAGAGCCAGGCGAGGGCGAGGCGCACCCCCCTCCCCCTCTCTGCCGCGAGACTGTCCCAGTACAGCACGACGGCCGGGATGAAGAAGATGGCCATCAAGACGTCGGTTCGTCCGGAGATCCAGGTGACGGCCTCGGAGCGGCTGGGGTGCAGGGCGAAGACCAGGAGCGCCGCGGTCGCCGCCAGGGGGTCGGCCG
Source organism: Deltaproteobacteria bacterium (assembly GCA_020848905.1). Taxonomy (NCBI): domain Bacteria; kingdom Pseudomonadati; phylum Myxococcota; class Myxococcia; species Deltaproteobacteria bacterium. The sequence goes on along the minus strand of JADLHG010000029.1, from coordinate 8,099 downwards.
GAAAGAGGCGCCGCACGAGCAGGAAGGCCAGCCCCACGGCGACCAGGTGGGCGAGCAGGTTGGTCAGGTGGTAACCCCACGGCTTGAGACCGTAGAGCCAGTAGTCCGCCATGTAGGTCAGCGTGACGAGCGGCCGATAGTAGATGTTGGTCTTCGAGCGCGTGTCGAGGTCGGTCGAGACCATGCCCACGTCCCAGAAGGTGGACGAGAGGTTGCGACCGATATAGCGAGTATTCTTGATATAGCGGTTTTGCACGACCAGCGCGACGTCGTCCCAGATGAAGGTACCCTCGAGCGAGCGGGCGTAGCTGAGGGCCGTGAGCACGAGGGCCGCCAGCAGCACGGCGAGGCGTCGACGGGGCGAGAAAGCGGGGTCTGGGGGCGTGTGCATGGTCAGGTCGCTCCCCGGGCCAGACGCGCAACCCAGGCGCGGGCGACGGGGTGGTCGGGGTTCAGCCGGAGCACGCGGTCGAGCGCCTTGCGGCCCGCGGGGCGGTCGCCGCGCCGGAGACTCGCCTCCGCCAGGAGCATCCAGGTGCGAGCGCTCTGCGGATCCTCACGTGCGAGTCGCTTCAGGCGCTCGTGACCCACGGCGACGCGCCCGGAGCTGAGCTCGTACGCGGCGAGGTTGCGTTCCGCAGTCACGTGCGGTGGCACGAGGTGCGCCCGCGGGGGCGCCCAGGCGTAGACCTCCATCACCTCGGGAACGGGGTGCGCGACGAAGAGCGGTTCGACGTTGTCGAGCTCGAGCCAGCTCCGGAGGAGCGCGAGGTGCGTCACCTTCTCTCGCCCGAAGATGCGGTGGAGCTGTTCGAAGTAGTCCGGTTTGCCCATGTGGCGCACGATCTCCGGCGAGACGAGGCCCGCCAGGTCCACGATGCGTCGCTGGGAGTAGTAGCCGACGGCGCCGACGTCGTGCGCGGCGACTACGGCTCCCGGGGGCGTGTGCGCGGCGATCCATCGCCCCGTCCGTTCGTGCCGTTGATAGTGATAGTGGCAGTAGTAGCGGTACTCGGTGACCGCGAGCGCCACTCCCTGCGCATGGAGGACGCAGGCCACGACCAGCACGGCACCGAGGCTGACCGGGAGCGCCCGACCGGCGAGGGCGGGGGCGCGCCGACGCACCCAGGCCAGCGCCTGTCGCAGCCCGCCGAGGCTCAGGATGGCCAGCGCGGGCAAGGCGGGCACGAGGTAGCGCTCGAAGCGGTGGGCGAAGGGGAGCAGCGCGAGATAGGCGAGCGGAAGCCCGAGGCCGAAGGCAGCTTCGTCGGCCAGCGGGGCCTCGCGGCGCCCGAGGAGCTGGCCGCCGGTGACCGCCCCTGCGACGAGCGCGAAGGGCATCAGCAGCAGCCACCCGTGTCCCAGAAGGAAGCTCTGGAGTTGGCCGGTGACGAACTCGCCCCTCGACTTCGCCGCGTAGAGCGCCGTCTTCGCGGCGAAGGTGTTGGGCAGGAGCTCGCGACCGAGACTGAAGTTGAAGAGGCCGTAACCGATCACCAGCAGAGAGAGGGGGACCCAGGGCAGGAGCCGCGAGCGCGCGTCGAAGACCGTGTCCGCCGGCCGGCGCAGCCAGGCGAAAAGGTCGCGCAGGCCGAACCCGAGCGCGAGCACCAGCCCGTCCGGTCGCACCCAGACCGCGAGTCCCACCGCGAGCCCCCAGCTCCAGCCACGAGGCGCCTGGCGCGCGCAGAAGGCCCAGGCCACGAGCAGCAAGAAGAGCGAGGTCTCCATCCCCGAGACGGTCAGGATGCCGACACGACGGTCGAGCGCGACCAGGAGCAGCGCGCCCAGCGCCCACGCGGCGCTACCGAGGCTGCGCGAGGCCCAGCGGGCGAAGAGGATCAAGAACCCGAGGTGGAAGGCGATCCCTAGCGCGTAGCTCAGCAGCTTCTCGTCGCTCGTCGCGCCGAAGCCTGCCGCGAGGAGCAGGGTATAGAGCGGCGCCGTGGATCCGGCGGTCGCGGGATCCCCGGGGAAGTAGGCGAAGCTCCGGTGCTGGTGTAGGGTGCGAGCGTAGGTCAGGTGGATCCACGGGTCGTCGAGCGGAAAACCGTGCACTCCGTTGGCGGCGCGCGCGTGGAAGACCAGCCCGAGTGGCAGGGCTGCCCCGACGAGCAGCGCGGCCGGGACGAGCAGGCGGGCGAAACGTCGCTCGCCCTTCGACAACGAGCCGGTGCGGCTATCGGGCGCGCTAGACATGGGCGAGGGTGCAGGCGACGAAGGTAACACGTCGCCGCGAAGGATGCGACGTGAGCCCAGGGGATCCGCGGGAGGAGCAGGTCGGGCGGCCGCCGACGCGTAGCGGACGCGGCGCCGGGTGGTGGCTCGCACTCGCGCTCCTCCTCGCGGCGACGGGCCTTCTCTTCGCGCGCGTGAGCGGCTTCCGTTTTCTCAAGTGGGATGATCCGATCTATGTGACCGATCGGGCAGAGGTGCGCGCGGTGGCCGCCGGCGAGGCGGGGGCGTGGCGAGCCCTGCTCTCGCCGAGGCGCGCGCTCGAGGGGCGGTTCTGGGAGTACTTCCCGCTTCGCGACCTGAGCTACGCCATGGATGCAGCGGCGGCAGGTCCTGAGCTGCCGGCAGCCCCTTTCCATCGCACGAATCTGCTGCTCCACCTCGCAACCGTCGCGCTGCTGGCGCTGCTCGGCCGCCTCCTCGGCCTCTCCCCTCTCGCGGCGGTGGGGAGCGCCGCGTTCTTCGGCGTCCATCCGCTCACCGTGGAGCCGGTGGCCTGGGTGACGGGTCGCAAGGACCTCCTGTGCGCGCTGTTCGTGCTCGCCGCCCTGGCGGCGCTCGCCGCGTATCACCGGCGCCCCGGGCGTCGAGGGACCCTCTGGCTCGGCGTCTCGCTCCTCGCGGCGCTGGCCGCCCTGGCAAGCAAGGGCCCGGGGGTCATCGTGGCGGTTCTCTGTCCGTGGCTGGCCTTCAGCCTACGCCCTCGCCTTTTCCGAGACCGGCGCGTCGCCGGCGCGCTCCTCCTCATCGCCCTCGCGAGCGCCGCAGCCCTGACCTTCGCCGTCGTCGTCGGACGAAGAAGCGGGGTCATCGGGCTCCACGATCTCGGGCTCGGCGAACGGCTTCTTCGAGCGGCGGGGAGCCCCTTGCACGCGGTGTCTCAGATCGTCGGGCCCATCGAGCTCTCCCCCGTCTACACACTCTGGCCCGCTTCGGCGCTGCTGGATCCCTTCACCTGGGGGAGCGTGCTGCTCGGGGGGCTCGGCGTGGCTCTTGCCGTTCGCTTCCGCATCCGCCCGCCTCTGGCCCTGCCGCTCGGGCTCCTCGGCTGTTTTCTCCTCGCCCTGCTGCCGACCTCGGGGATCCTCCCCGTGAGCCAGCTCCGAGCGGACCGCTTCCTCTACCTTCCCCTCGCCTTCGCCGCCCTCCTCGGCGGCTGCGGGGTCTCCTGGCTGGTCCGTCGTGTTCGCGCCGTGGCGCTCGCACCGATCCTGCTCCTCCCTCTCTTCGCGTTCGGTACGCACCGTTATCTCGAGACGTGGCGCGACGACGTCGCGCTCTGGCGCGGCGTGCTCGCGCACGACGCGGATCACCCGGTAGCCAACGGCGCGCTCGGCGCCCTCGCGCTCGAGCAAGGAGAGCTCGAGCTGGCGGACCGGCTCCTGCGCCGCTCGCTGGCGCGGGCCCCGAATCTACCGACCACCTGGGTCAACCACGGCCGCCTGCTGCGCCTGCGCGCCAGCCCGGGAGGCCCGCGCGTGGGAGGCGGCGACCCCGGGGCCCTCCTCCGCGAGGCCGGGGCAGCGCAGCGGCGCGCCCTCGCCCTGGATCCCCGTCACGCCTCCGCGGAGCACGAACTCGGCTTGCTCGCGCTCGAGCGAGGCGATGCCTCCTCGGCGCTGACGCACCTCCAGCGCTGCCTCTCGCTTCCGCGCTGTCCGCGCACGGCAGCCGACCTGGCGACTCGGGCCCGCCGGGACGCGCGCGGGACCCCCCCGTGACCGAGCTCGAGACAGGGGCTCCCGGGCCGCGGATGCTGCCGCGGCTCGTCGGGACGGTCGCCGGACTCACCGGGGTCTTCCTGCTCGCCGTGGCCGTCCGCTGCGTGGGCTTTCCGGCGCTCGGACCGCCGGAGCACTTCAGCCTCATCGACCCGGACGACTACTATCACGCGCGACGGATCGGGATCGCCCTTCGGCACCTGCCCTCCTTGCCGCCGCGCCACGATCCGCTGATCGCCCATCCGGAGGGCTACGCGCTCCACTGGCCGCCCGGCTTCGACTACCTGGTCGCCCTCCTCGCGCGAGCGGGCGGGGTGGGTCCCGATAGCCCCACGCTGCCCCTCGTGGGTACGGGGATCGTCGTGCTCCTCGGGGCCGCGACGGCGCTCCTCGCCTACGCCCTCGCTCGACGGGGAGGGGCGAGCCGCCCGTGGGCCGGCCTCGGGGGGCTCTTCCTGGCGCTGTCGCCGATCCACATCGAGTACACGCGTGCGGGGCGACTCGACCACCACGTGGCCGAGCCGCTCCTCATCGGTGCGGCTGCGCTGCTCCTCCTCGGTGCCCGGCGGGCGAGCACCGCGGCGGGCCATTACGCACGCGGCGCGGCGGCGGGCGCGCTCCTCGGGGCGAGCTTCTGGCTCTGGCCGAGCGCCTTCTTCCCCGTGGCGCTGCTCGCCGGAGTGCTTCTGGCCGAGCAGATCCTGCGCCCCGGCGATCCGCGACCCGGAAGGATCCTGGCCGGGGCGCTCTCGTCGACGCTTTCACTCCTCCTGCCGCTGGCCTTCGGCCATCACGCCGCCCACGGCTGGGTTTTCTATGCCCCCTCGCGCACGCACGTCGTGATCCTTGCGGCGCTACTGGTGGCCAGCTTCGGGATCTCGCTCGTTCGACGCCGGAACGGGCCCCGGCTCTCGACCGCGAAGGACGCGCTGGTCGCGTCGGGGCTCGCCGCTCTCGTGGGCGCGCTCGTGCTGCTCCTTCCCCCGGTGCGCGCCGCCGTCGTCGAGGCCTGGGCCTTCGGTCAACGGAGCGGGCTCTGGAGCCTGGTGCGCGAACAGCGGCCCCTCTTCGAGCTCCCCTGGCCGCAGATCCCACTGCTCGGCACGTACCTCGTCTTCGTCGTCCCCTTCCTCCTGCCCTTCGCCGTGCGTGCGCCGCAGGGGCTCGAGGCGCGCGGGTTCCTGGCGGCCTGCGGTGCGCCGTTGCTCGTGGTGGGGCTGCTCCAGATCCGCTTTTTGCCCCTGGCCTGGATCTTCGTCGCCCCTCTGGCTGCGCTCGCGCTCGAGCGCGTGGCCGTGCGATGCACCGAGCGCGCCCGCGGACACGCGCGCCCCTCGCTGCTCCACGCCCTCCCCTGGGTCGTCCTGCTCGGCGGCCTCTGTCTGCTCTGGCCGGTGGTCGACTACCTCGCGCACGGGCAGCACCTGCCCGGGCCGGCGCACCGTGGTCGCGATCGCGCGGCCCGCTGGCTTCGGACCCAGCACCGTGCCGACCCGCTACCGATGGGGGTCATGGTCCCGCTCAGCGCCGGTCAGCCGGTCGCCCACCTCAGCGGCCTTCCGGTGGTGGGGAGCACGCTCATCGAGCCGACCACCTGGCCGGCCAACCGCGACGCCCTCGTCTTCTACTTGACCGCGGATACGCGCGAGGCCGAGGCGCTCCTCGGACGCCGCCGCGTGGGGTGGATCCTGACCCAGGATCTCCCCCTGCGAAGCTTCGCGCGCCAGCGGGACCTCATCGGCCGCACTGCCTCGGAGCTGCTGCCGATCATCGAGTTCCAGCGCGCCGTGGCCTCCCGCCTCCACCTCGACTACGGGTCGGGAGCCTGGCTCGCAAGCCGCTGGGTGCCGGCGCTCGGGTTCGCGCAGCACGTCTGGGAGAGCCACGGCAACCTGCGCCCCGGACGCACCATGGTCTTTCGCCGCGTGCGGGGTGCCCTCGTCGAGGCCCGACTGCCGCCGAGCACGCCTGTCGAGCTGCGGCTGCCGCTCCTCACGAACCGAGGCCGACCTTTCCTCTTCCGGGATCGCCGTCGCGTGGGCTCCGAAGGAGGCGCGGTGTTCCGGCTGCCGTACCCGACCACGCGGGAGGCGGCGTTCGGCCCCGGATCTGGATCCGACCGTACGCGTGCGGTCGGGCCTGCGGTCCTCGTCTGGCCGGCCGGCCGGATCTCTTTCGAAGTGACAGCCGCCGCCGTGGAGCGCGGGGAGCGGATTCCGCTCGAGCTCCGGTCGGCACCCTGACCCCCTTCTGCTACAATGCCGCCGTGGCGCACAAGGCGAAGATCCTGGTAGTCGAAGACGAGCGCTCGATGCGGGAGTTTCTCGAGATCCTGCTCAAGCGCAACGCGTATCAGGTCCGCACCGCCGACGGCGGCGAGCTTGGCTGCGAGATCCTGACCACCGAGGAGTTCGACCTCGTGATCACGGATCTCAACATGCCCAAGGTGGGGGGCCTCGAGGTCCTGGCGGCGACGAAACGCCTGCACCCCGAGACGGAGGTCGTGATGGTCACGGCCTTCGCCACGGCGGAGACCGCCATCGCCGCCATGAAGCAGGGCGCGTACGACTACCTCACCAAGCCGTTCAAGGTGGACGAGATCCTCGTCACCGTCGAGCGCGCCCTCGAGAAGCGGGCTCTCGTCCGCGACAACGTTACCCTGCGGGCGCAGCTCAGCGATCGCTTCCACCTCGGCAGCCTCGTCGGGCGGTCGTCGGGGATCCAGCAGGTCTTCGAGCTGATCCGGAAGGTGGCGGTAACGAAGACCAGCGTGCTCATCATGGGCGAATCCGGCACGGGCAAGGAGCTCGCCGCACGCGCGATCCACGCCCACTCCGACCGCGCCGAGGGCCCATTCGTGGCGGTGAACTGCGGTGCCATCCCGGACGCCCTGCTCGAGAGCGAGCTCTTCGGGCACGTGCGGGGGGCCTTCACCGGGGCCACGAGCACGAAGGAGGGGCTCTTCGCCACCGCAAACCACGGGACCCTCTTCCTCGACGAGATCGCGGAGCTCAGCCCCGCCATGCAGGTGAAGCTCTTGCGCACGCTGCAGGAGCGCACGATCAAGCCGGTGGGCGGCGTCAGCGAGCTCCCGGTAGACGTCCGGATCGTCGCTGCCACGAACCGGAACCTCGACGAAGAGGTGGCCGCTGGGCGCTTCCGCTCGGATCTCTTCTACCGCCTGAACGTGATCCCGGTCTGCCTACCGCCGCTGCGCGAGCGACGGGCCGACGTCCCGCTGCTCGTGGAGCATTTCGTGCGGAAGTTCGCGGCGGCGCAAGGGCGCGCCATCCGCGGCGTGACCCCCGAGGCGCTCTCGCTCCTCTGCAGCTACCACTACCCTGGCAACGTGCGCGAACTCGAGAACATGATCGAGCGCGCGGTGACTCTCAGCCCGGGCGATCAACTGGATGCGTCGGCGCTCCCCGAGCTGCGCCAACGGCCAACCCTGCCGGCTGCGGGATCACCGGCGGCGCTGCCGGAGGCCGGCCTGGATCTCGACATGCACATGACGGAGATCGAGCGCGTGCTCGTGCTCCAGGCGCTCGACCGCACCGACGGGAACCGCACCGAGGCGGCCCGGCTGCTCGGCATCAGCCTGCGCTCCCTGCGCTACCGGCTGGCCAAGTTCGGCATGGAGAAGCCCGGAGCCGAAAGCCGTCCCTGACCCCAGAGAACGCCGCGCCGACGGAATTTGTCGGCCCACCTGACAAAACTTGTCCCTGGAGCGCGTCTCGTCCGAGCGCGTGCGGATCCCGCATCACGCTTTCTTCCGTGGCCGCCGGGCCTTGACCGATCGGCGCGCAGCTCGAGTCTTGGCAAGGCAATTGCTTAAGCAACCTGCGTCCGCATCGAACGGAACGAGCCACGGCGAGTGCCGAGGGCTCAGCGCAGAATCTCTCGACGAAGTGCAAGGAGGAGAGCAGACGATGTTGAGCAGACTGAAGAATCGCAAGACGGGCGGCTTCACGCTGATCGAGCTCATGATCGTGGTCGCGATCATCGGCATCCTGGCTGCGGTGGCCATCCCGGCCTTCATCAAGTACCTCAGGAAGTCGAAGACCGTGGAGGCCACCGAGGGTCTGGACAAGGTGAAGGTCGGCGCGTCGCAGTACTTCCAGGCGGACCACTACGACACGGCCG